>NZ_ALWB01000087.1 GCF_000332215.1 Pseudanabaena biceps PCC 7429 | reverse complement strand
CAAAATGTTTATCAACTCGGAGGATCAAATTATCAGCAAGACCTACATGACAAGAGTTGAGGGTGAAAACACAAGACTTAGACATTATTTTAGCCAGATTACACAGAAAAACTTTATGTTATTCAAAATCGGAAGAAATGTTGAGGTATTCAATTCGTTTGTTAATTCACTATCTTAAGTACAAATCATTTACTACCTTTGCTTGATTCATCTTTCATTTGTGCAACGCCCTCTTTACCATGCTGCTCCGTTACAGGATGAGTCTGCTCCCTATCTACAGCTCTCATCTCCAACTTGTAGGGTAAAAAGATAGAAAAACAACTTCCTTGACCAACTTGGCTATTTACAGTCACACAGCCGCCATGCAATTCGGCAATTTGCTTGACAAGTGTAAGCCCTAGCCCTGTTCCCGAATATTGTCGATTTAAACTACTATCAATCTGGACGAAGGCTTGAAATAATTTACAGATATCGGCTGGAGAAATACCGATGCCCGTATCTGTAACAGAAAAAACTAGCGCATGGGAATATTCAGGACTCGCCTTTAGGGTTGTTGATTCGATATCTTGAAGCTTAACTTCCAATTTGACATTGCCACCATTAGACGTAAATTTGACTGCATTACTGAGCAGATTAATCAAGGCTTGACGCATTCGGCGTTCGTCCACAGCAATCGTCTTCAGGCTGCGATGGATTGATAGGCGGAGTTGGACATTTCGCTTTTGTGCTGCTTGCCTAACCAAGTTCAGACTTGATTGACATAAATAATCAACTGCCACAGAACTAATTTCGAGATCTAATTTCCCTGCACCAATTTTAGCTACATCCAAAATGTCATTAATTAATTCCAGTAAATGTCTGCCACTCGTTTCAATTAGGGATAGCGATCGCTTTTGGCGATCGTTGACATCACCAAACACTCCTGATATCAAACCCTCAGACATACCTAAAACTGCATTAAGAGGAGTACGGAGTTCATGGCTCATATTCGCAAGGAATTCATCCTTCAGCCTAGTCGCTCGCGCGAGTTCAGCATTTGTTTCACCCAACTGTTGATTAGCGGCTTTTAGTTCACTGGTGCGCTGCTCGACCCTTAGCTCTAATTGTTGATTGAGCTGGTAGAGGGCATCAATAGCCTCCTGTCTTTCGATTTCCGCACTAATCCTAGCCGCAAAAACCCGTAGCATCGCATCGGCTCTCTCCAAATTAGCGATCGGTTTGCGATCGAGAATGCATAGGCTGCCGATGGGCTTATCGCTACTGCTAAAGATTGCTCTCCCTAAATAGGATTCGACTTGTAAATTTTTGACGGATTCGCAATCGGGGAAATACCTCTTTAATTTCTCAGGACAGCAGTATTTTCCTTGTTTAATTGTCAACGAACAAGGAGTATTACTTAAGGGGATGATCGATACTGGTTGTTGCTTTCCATCTATCCAAGAGATGATGGTCTCCAATCGATCCTCCATAAGTTTAGAGACAATGACATAACTCACTCCTAGGGCTTTGGCAATATATTCTGCTAAGGTGGGAAAGAAGTCCTCACCAGTATGAGCGGCTGCCCCTTCGACTAAACTTTGTAAGGCTGCTTCATCCTGTTTGCGATCGCTGATATCCTCAATAATCCCAATAAAAAATGGAGTATGATCGACTTCGTTAACAATTTTGGAACTGGTTGTCTTCACCCAAACAGTCCTGTTGTCTCGGTGTAAGAGGCGCTTTTCCATGTGATAACTTTCAAGTTCGTTAGAAAGAACAAGATTCCGCAATCGGAGATTCTCTTCTATATCATCAGGCAGCATATTGTCTGTAAATCGCATTGATGCTAATTCCCGTTCAGAATAGCCAATCATCTCTTGATAGCAGGGATTAGTTCTAATAAATTTACCATCAAGGTCGGTAATAGCCATCCCCACCGCAGATTGCTCGAACATGCCACTCAATAGAGACTCACTCGCTCTCAGGAGTTGCTCGCTACGATTTAACGCCATCTCCGCCCATTTGCGATCGCTAATATCGCGCACAATGATCAGAACTTCGTTCTCGCTACAAACAGAAATGCGGACTTCTTCAATATGTAAATTCCCATCAATAATAATTTCTTGATCGTAGATCTGTCTTTTACCCGTCAGCAAAGCCTCACGAATATATTGCATTCGCGTTTCTGCCAAATCTATGGGGAAATCAGTATTGTAAATATTTTTGCCAATTATTTCCTTTGTATCAAATATGTTAAAAGTTTCGGTTGGGAAAAAGTCCAGATACGTTCCATCGCCAGACATCCGTATAATTAAATCGGGTAAAGCATCAATTAGATTTTTTTGATTGCTTTCGCTCTCCCTCAGAGCAGTCTCTACCTGTTTGCGTTCAATTGCTAAGCTAGCTAAATTAACGACCAGACTCACCAATTCCCTCTCATCATTGGAAGGAGTCCGAATTTCAGGATAATACATCGCCAATGCGCCTAAGACAATCCCTGATTTAGCAAAAATAGGTATCGACCAACTGGCAAGCAATCCAGCTTCTAGAGCGTAATCACGATAGTTGTGCCATAGGGGATCGGTCGCAATATCGGTCACGATTACGGGGGCTTTTCGATACACCGCAGTTCCACAGGATCCTGCATATTCACCGATTTCGATACCTTCGATCGCTGTTATATAGCTTTCAGGAAGACTTGGGGCAATGCCGCAGACTAGTTTTTTTCCTTCTACCCGTAAGATCGAGCAATACATTTGATGGCATTGCGATTCAATGAATTGAATTATTGCAATCAAAATTTCCGATAACTCCGCACCATGCGCGATCAACTCCAATATTTGCCGCTGCTTTGCTAAGAGCAGATCTTGGCGCTTGCGATTGCTAATATCCTCCACTACAGCGGCAATTTGTTCGATTTTTCCATGGCTATTCTTGAGAGGAAAGCAGCGTCCCCAAATCCACCGAATATCTCCATCGGGGCGCACAATGCGATATTCCTCACTAAAGGAACCACTAAAGGCAGTTAAAGTATAGGCTTGAGCAATACGCTCTTGATCGTCAGGATGAATAGATTGCATCCAAGAATCGGGATCTTGGTATAAACTTTCATTGGATTTACCCCAGATTTCTGCATATCTCGGACTCACATAGAGTAACTTGCCCGAAGAAAGTTCGCGAATTACAATCACCCCGCGATTATTATCAGCAAATTGCCGAAACATATCATTACTATGGGCTAGTGCGGTCGTTCTTTCCTGCACTTGGCTTTCTAATAACTTATTACGACTTTTGAGTAGTTCGAGATTTTCCTGCTCTAGCCTTGACATTTTTGTTTCCAATATCGAGACTAATTTGTAAATTTCTGTTGGTTGGATTGCCCCTAATAGATCGGTTTGGCTGACGATTCCTTCTAGCTTACCATCGGCATCCGTAATAAGGACATGGTTGATCATTCTCTCTTGCATTAACTCCCGCACATCCCATAATGTCTCCTCGGAATCGATAGCCACGGGCGGGAAACTCATCACTAACTGTACTGGCGATGTAAATAGATCTAATCCCAAGGCAAGGTATTGGATAATATCACCTTCCGTAACTATTCCTATGGGAAATAAAGCATTCTCTCGCTCTTCAACAACTACGACCGAGCTGACGGAACTCTCTAAAATTAAGTTGGCGACCTTCGCAACGGAATCCATCTGTCGAGCCCAAACCACATCGGTAACCATTACCTCTTTTACCCGACGTAGGCGTAACATATCGATGGGGCGTAGTAGTTGCCGTAAACTCTCATGGGTGAGCAACCCGACTACTTCACCGAGATCGTTGACTAGGGGCAAATGCCGAATATGAAAGCGATGAAAGCGATTGATGGGGACGAGGATATCGATGAATTCCCATTCCAGCAGCGACTGAACGGGATAGGTCATTACTTCAGCGATCGCAGTTTCCAGTAAATTACTTACGGATTTTTGGTGGGATTCCCCATCATTGAAAGTCTCAGTTCCCAACTTAATTAAGTCATGCTCAGTCAAAATACCGATGAGCTTTTTTCCCTCCGTCACTAAGACGCAACTATTTTGAGCATGAGCTAATTGCAAATTTAACGCGGTATCAATATCACAGGACAAACTACAGGCTTGTCCGCCTTTGCTCATTAAAGCGATCGCCTCAGCAACTGTTGCACTTGCCGCAATTGTCAAGGGATTGCGGATAATTGCTTGTTCAAATAGGAATCGCTGATTTTCAGCATACATAGGTTGAAACACGAAGTCTTACCCGCAAAAAATTTATATTTTTTTTACTCAAACATCCCTTAATAAAATTTTACTTTAATTTTTGAATGTTTAGGTTGTGAAGCTCCAATTTTTATCAACTTGGCAAATATTGGGCAAACCTTTGGCAAATGTTTCTGGTTTCCTCGGTTTTGGGAAAGATTCAGGAAAGATTTGAGAAGGATATTTCTGCGCCTAGATAATTCTCAAAATTGCTTGGGATTCTCATATAGAAATCCTGAACGAGTGTGAAAGGCTTCGACTACGCTTAGCAATCGGTATACATTGGCTGAGCGTATCGAAGCCCCATTTTTCTCGTGAATGATTGAGGAATGCCATAGCACATTTAAATAATTAATAAAATAACTAATAAAATAACTAATAAAATAACTGGGTTTACATACTATTAAATACATTTAAAATTAAAATCCAAAGAATAAAAACAAATACTGGAAGACTCTTGAATGCTGGAATCTTGGTGAATGTATCAACAAATGTATTCTAATATATTTAAATGTATTTTATATTTGCTTACCCTAAAAATAGAGTGAATTGAGATCGACTTAATTGGTAAATAAATAAATCTAAATCCTCAATAATCACAAAATAATCTAACAGAGCTGTCCCCATGAGTATCCCTCGATCATATTAAATCATTCTGTATTTATAAAATTTTACATGATGATCGTAGGATTGGACATGGCAAATTCCTAATCCTACTAAATAAGGTTTTAGTTCTTGTATCAACAATTGCTATATTTCACTCTTGAATTTATGAGACAGGCTTGGTACTGAAATTCAAACAACTTACTTAAATAACAGACTCAAACAATAAATTCAAACAATAAATTTAAATGATAATTTTATTATTTAAATTTAAATAATAAAATTAAACAATGAAAATTATCAAACATTTTCTGAGAGCATAACAATAAACGGGGACTATGGTAAGATACCTCTTTCAAAGCTATCCAATTATACAAAATCACTTAAGCTAAGAATTGTTCTTGTTCTATAGATAAATAAATGCAATTATAGTAAACGTATATATAGCTGTTTACATGGCTGTTTACATGGTTGTTTTGTGATTATCAGGCAGTCAGTTAGTTTAAAAGGTATTTATGCAATAAGGGAATAGTCAGTGATAAATACTCTTTAGCCCCTTTGGCTTTCGATACAGCAAACAAATGCTACTTACCCAACTTTCTCCAGTGGACACATCAATACAAGCCCTTCCTAAGTTTATCCAAGATTTGAAGCATTTATATGTTCTGTTTCAACAGGCTACTGGTGAATTATTGGTGACTGGCGACAATGAAGCCGATCCTGTTTGGAACATATATTTCTATCTTGGGCGTTTAGTATATGCAACTGGCGGCAAGCATCGCATTCGCAGATTGGCTAGAGCCATTCGACAGCATTCACATAATATCAATATTCAAGAATTACTCGAACATGCCGACCTCACTACTGAGGCTTGGGAGTTAAAGGTCATCGAGCAGGCAGTTCAAGACAACCTTTTGACCACAGAACAGGTGAGAGCGGTCATTCAGTCCAGCATTCATGAGGTGTTTTATAGTCTCAGCAATCAAAAACAGCCCAAATCATCTTGGAAACCTCTAGAATCCCTAGTCTTTAAACCCGTAGTTGCCCTATCTATGGGGCAAACCCTAGATAGTGTCGTGGCAGCCCAACAAAGGTGGCAACAGGCTGGGCTTTCCCATGTCCAAAACATGATCCAAGGGTTTTCCTTCGATTTAGCTCCTTACATTAACAATCCTGATCAATTGGATGTGATGCTAAAGGCGGAAGCTATTACCTCTAAAACCTATAGGACGCTTAAAAAAATTGTTAATGGCAAGAATACTCTATGGGACATGTCGATCATCATGCATTGCTCGATGATTGCGGTTATGCGATCGCTTTTACCGTTAGTTGTCGATGGAATTGTCGCTTTTCAGGAAGTGC
Source organism: Pseudanabaena biceps PCC 7429 (assembly GCF_000332215.1). GTDB lineage: Bacteria > Cyanobacteriota > Cyanobacteriia > Pseudanabaenales > Pseudanabaenaceae > Pseudanabaena > Pseudanabaena biceps. Next base: position 13,655 of record NZ_ALWB01000087.1, on the reverse strand, counting down.
CTGACTGGACATCCTCGAAATGGAAATTGCCTAGTAAGCCTCAGGAAATTGTGCGTCGAGGGCTGGTTGCCTGCATTGATGATAGTCCGCAAGTAGCCGTAGAAATGCGCCGCATCCTTGAGCCCTTAGGTTATGAAGTTTTAGGAATTACAGAGCCTTTACAAAGCGTGAGCACCCTATTACAACGGAAGCCCGATCTGATTTTTCTTGATTTGATCATGCCAAATACCAATGGCTATGAATTATGTACTTTTCTGCGCAAAACGACTACATTTCAAGAAATTCCCATTGTGATTCTGACTGGACGGGATGGGATGATTGATCGGGTGCGGGCAAAGATGGCTGGCTCCTCTGATTTTGTGAGCAAGCCTCCAGATCCTGCAAAAGTTATGCAAATAATGCGTAAGTTTTTGCAAGTCCCTGAAACTAACTAATTTGTAACAGCTCTCACTTAGATTATTAGCTTGATTATTAACTTTAAAGAGGAAAAAACCAGATATGAGTACAATTTTAGTGGTTGAAGACACAATGACTCAGGCTGAGATTATCATTGGTAGCTTGAGAAATGCTGGCTTTAATACCATTTTGGCAATGAGTGGGGACGAAGCTAGAACTAAAATTGGTCAGCAGAAGCCCAGCGCTATTGTATTAGATGTGGTTTTACCCAATGAAAGTGGCTTCGAGCTATGTCGCGATCTCAAAGATAAGCCGACAACTAAAGATATTCCGATTATCCTTTGCTCGACGAAGAGTGGAGAGATGGATAAATTTTGGGGCATGAAACAAGGGGCTTCCGCTTATTTGACCAAACCTGTTGATATCGATGAGCTAGTGCGGACGATTAGATTATTAGTAAAAGATTGATGCCTAATAACAAGTAAAACAACAAGAGAAACAACAAGTAAAAACAAGTAAATAGCAATAAGTAATAAGAAAGTAATAAGAAATAAGGCAAACGCTCAAAAATCGATAATATCCCCTAGAAAGTAGCAGTGAGATCGCCGTGGCAAATCAGATGATAGGTAATCAGCAAAAGATAACTCAGTTAGATGCAGGACGGTTGGATAGCGAGCAGTTTCTATCATTTTCTCTCGTAAAAGAACAGCAAGCATTATTGCCAACCCATCAGCTAATTGAAATTGTCAGAGTTAGTTTGTCTAAGATTACGGCGATCGCAGGGTTGGATCCTTACGTAATGGGTATATATAATTGGCGGGGCGATGTTATTTGGGCTGTCGATCTTGCCAGTCTCTTAGGCTACACGCCCCTTTACGCACAGGAATCTACTCAAGAAAAGTTTCAGGATCGATACCATATTATCTTTTTACGCAGTCAAGGTAATGCGATCGGACTGGTGGTGTCCAATGTGGGGCAGATGATCCGCTGCGATCGCGCCAAAATTCAAACCTCATCCCACGCATTTACCAGTCCAGCTACGAAGGAGGCTTGTCAGGGTTATTGGTTAAGCGCGAGTGGCGAGACGTTTTTGGTGTTGGATGGCAATGCGATCGCGCAAGTTATTCAGACCTAGTTTGAGACTTGTTTTGGTTATGTAGACGCTTAGATGGTTTGTGCTTTTGTATATTTTTTAAAAGTTTTGAAAGTTTAAGGAGAATCGGCAATGTTGACCCAAGATAACCAACCCAAAAATCAAGATCCATCCTTGGAAGCTAAGGAAATTATCAATAATAATAATGGGGCTGATGGGCAAAATGTCGATCAAACCAAGCTAGATTCTCCCGAAAATTTACTTGAAGCGCCACCGCCGCTTCCCCTTGCCCCGAATCCTACTAAATGGGGTTGGCGATCGCTATCCCTACGCACTAAAACCACCTTATTAGCCGTATTACTCAGTACGATTCCTGTGGTGGCGATTGGTAGTGTAGCCTCTTACTTTTCCAGTCGTTCATTAGATCAGAGTATTCGGGAAACTCAGCTAAAGAAAGCCCTAGCGATCGCTGATAAAATTAATCGCTTTATGTATTCTCGCTATGGGGACATTCAAGTATTAGCTGCACACCCAATTCTGGCTAATCGTAAAGTACAGGCAGTAATGAGCCAATCGGAACGCGAAGCAGTTTTGAATGAATATGCCAAGACCTATGGGGTATATAGTCTAGTTGCCTTTGCTGATTTAGATGGAACGACACCACTCCGTTCTACCATCACCCAAGATCCTGCTCCTAGCATTAAGGAACGTGATTTTTTTAAGACTCCGCTAGCTACGGGACAACCTTTTATCAGTCAGCCTGGTAAATCGACAGTCAATAAGACGGTTAACTTTTTTATATCTGCTCCCGTAAAAGAAACTGGCTCGAATAAGTTGATTGGCGTGGTACGGACAAGAATGCCGATCGAAAGCCTTGATAATGTTATCCAAGGGATTTTGGGCGAAGAAGATGAGTATCATTTGATTGATATGGCTGGCAAGGTATTTCTAGCCAAGGAAAAAGCTGAAGAAAGTGTTCAATCTAAGGAACTATTTCCTCAGCTAGCAACAGCAATCTCTAACAAAACACCAGAAACCCAAATACATGTTGATCAGATAACTAATAAGACAGAACTATTGACCTATGCGCCATTGAGTACATATCTCAATATGCCTAACCTGAATTTAGGCGTAATCGTTACGATTGAGGCTGATGTGGTTTTTAAGTCTCAACGAGAGCTCTTAATTACTCTAGCGATAGGAACAGGTGTCACAGCTTTATTAGTAGGACTTTTAGCAGCCTTGATTGCTAATCGTGCCGTTAAGCCGATTCGCGAGGCGGCACAGGTTGTTGCTCAAATTGGTAGTGGCGATCTTGAGACGCGATTAGAGGTTGTGAGCGAAGATGAGCTCGGCTTGCTATCGAGTAATATCAACGGGATGGCTGATCAAATTAAGTCCCTGATTGCTGAACAACAACAGGAGGCGGCAAGGTTAGAGAATGCTCGTAATGAGGCAAGAACCGAGGCTGACGAACGCGCCGAACAGCAAAGAAAAGAGAAGGAATTTCTGCAACGTCGGGCGCTAGAACTCCTCATGGAAGTGGATCCCGTCAGCCGAGGCGATTTGACGATTCGGGCAAATGTTACCGCCGATGAGGTGGGAACGATCGCCGATTCTTACAATGCAATTATTCGTAACCTCCGTAAGCTGGTAATTGAGGTGCAGGCGGCATCACAGTCCGTTACGAAGACAGCAACGAGCAGCGAGCAATCGGTGCGATCGGTATCTACGGAGGCAATTAAGCAGTCCGAATCGATCAATTCAGCATTGCAAGAAGTCAAAATAATGGCGGAGTCGAGCCGAGGCGTAGAGAGTCGGGCGCAACAGGCGGAACAGTCAATGCAAATAACTGTTGCGGTTTTGCAAGAAGGCGATGATGCCATGAACCGAACCGTGGAAGGGATTTCCGAAATTCGGGAAACGGTATCGGAAACTGCGAAAAAGGTAAAACGGTTGGGGGAAACTTCCCAAAAGATTTCCCGAATTGTGAACCTGATTAGTAACTTTGCAGCTCAAACCAACCTACTAGCACTCAATGCCGCGATCGAAGCGGCGCGAGCAGGTGAAGAAGGAAGAGGATTTAGCGTCGTTGCTGAAGAAGTCCGTGACCTTGCGGAACAGTCCGCGTCATCAACGGCAGAAATCGAGCAACTGGTTGAAGAGATTCAAGCTCAAACAAACGAAGTAGTAGCGGCGATGGAAACTGGTACTGAACAGGTAGTTGCAGGAACCAAACTCGTGCAGAATGCCCGTGAAAAACTCACCCAAATTTCCATGGTTAGCAAACAGGTTAACTCCATCGTTCGTGAAATTGCGATCGCTGCTAACAATCAGACTAAAACCACCGATCATATGGGGGCTACTATGCAGGATATTGCCACGATTGCCGAAGATACATCGAAACAGTCAGAAGATGTCGCGCGATCGTTTGCCGAACTCGTGCAAGTTGCGCAAGATCTACAGGTGAGCGTATCTCAGTTCAAAGTCGTCTAAGATCTTCTATTTTCGCAATGACTATTAAGTACCTCAGCATAATTAAAATCCCGATCTAAAACCTGCGGCGCAAGCTGCGCGTGCGCCGCAGGTTTTAGGGTTTTATATTTAATTAAGCCCACTTAATTTAATAGTTAATAATTATCAATTATCAATTATTAAATTAAAAGAATGGAGATAAAAGATACTTATTTTCATCCCTCAGAAAGTCAAACTGAGAGTCAAATAGAAAGTCAAATAGAAAGTCAAATAAAGAGTCAAATAGAGAGTCCAAAGTTTCTACCCAATCAATATATCGTCCCAGAGCTAGCAGTATGTTATTAAAAGACAAGCCCGATATTCCTCCTTCCGATCCCACGGCAAAAACTATCCCAACCCAATCAAGGTCGGTCACTGCAATTAAAGTTAAGGAACCCATACCTCAGCCTCAAGTCCCTTTTTGGAAATGGTCAGCCCAAGCTTGGAATAACCTAGGCGTAAGATGGAAATTATCGATTGTCCTATTGCTAGCTTCGGGGCTGCCTGTATTAATTGTGACGCAAACCCTAGTTAGTTCATCGGAAAAATCTGCTATCAAAGAATTACGGACTTCCCTGAAGGAAAAGGGGTCATTCTTTGTGTCAGAGTACGTAATGTGGACGAATTCTGAAAGTAAACAGGATGCGGAAGCAATCGCCAAAGCAATTGAAGATAATAATTTAAATGTGAGTGATCCGCAGGAACTCGCCACTAAACGGGCTAGTCTCCCATCCCTTTTACAGATTAGTAGTGAAGGTAAAGATCCAGAGTCAATCAAGCATGTTAAGTTAATTACTGATAATCTCGGACGCAGTATTGAAGGTAATGTCCTCGTTCTTGATGAAGATTTTTCTAAGTTTCCACCACTTGCGCCCAGCGATCGCTCGGAGCTAATAGTCCAATCCTACAAATCGGGAGCCATTCCCACGGGTAGTAATTTGGCGGATCTTGCCATTGTCAAAGATGCGATCGCTACAGGCAAGCCCATGTATGGGATCGAATTGCTCAAATCCAAGGAATTGCAAACTCTCGGCTTGGAGAAACCCGCCAATATTGGCTTGCGTCCCCAGCCCATTCAGGGGTTACCAGAACCTAAGCAACCAGCCCCCGAAGGAAACTATAACGTTGAGCAGGGCAAGTCTGGATTGGTGAGTATGGCAGTATACCCGATCAAAATTAAAGGTCGCGTAGTTGGCACGGCTATAGTCGGAGCTTTACTCAATCGCAACTATGGCATTGTCGATAAGTTCTCTAAACGATATAACATGCCAATCGCCTCGATCTTTGCTCAGGATTGGCGCATTAGCACCAACACTCCCTACCTAAATGTAAATACGAAAAATCCTGACAATACTAGAGCGATCGGCACTCGCGCCGCCCGTGAAGTATCGGATATCGTACTTCAGCAAGGGCAGGATTATATCGGTGAAACTAACGTTGCAGGCATCAATGAGATGGCATTCTATAGCCCTCTTTACGACCATCGGAAGTTAATCGACCCCAATGCTAAACCCATAGGCATTGCGGCGGTAGCGCGTCCCTTTACCGAAATTCAAGAGCTTCTAGCCAAATTATCCATTGAGGGCTATGGGATTGCCGCAATTTCGATCGTGGTGGCGGGTGCGCTTGGTTTGGCGATCGCTATTTCTTTTTCCAGTCCCTTACGCCGCTTGTCGGGCTTTACGCAAAAGATCGGACGAGGGGAAATGGGGGAACGTTTGACAGACAGCGAGCGGCGTGATGAGATCGGTACCTTATCGCAAGAGCTTAATAAGATGGCTGAGCAACTAGAAGTTTTGATTACGGAAAAACAACTAGAATCGGAACGAATTGCTGAAGCTCGGCAGGAAACTGCTCGCACTGAAGCCGAACTGCGCATTCAAGAACAACGTCAGGCTAAAGAATTCTTGCAAAAACGAGCCTTAGAACTACTAATTGAAGTCGATCCAATCAGTCGTGGGGACTTAACCATTCGCGCAAAGGTTACGGAGGATGAAATTGGCACGATCGCTGACTTTTATAATTCCACAATTAGCAGTCTACGCAAACTCGTACTAGCCGTGCAGTCGGCATCGCAATCGGTATCTCACAACGTTGATCGCAACCAAGAAATCATCCAAAACGTATCCAATGGAGCCTCAGAGCAGGTATTGGCGATCGCCCAAACCCTCGATCGCATTCAAATGCTTACCAACTCCATCGCCAAGGTGGAAATGCAAGCATCCCAAGCTGAAGCACAGGTAAAATCGACGAATCAGGCTCTCGTGGAAGGCGATACCGCGATGAATACTACCGTTGAAAGTTTTACCGTCATTCGGGACACCGTTGCCGAAACAGCCAAAAAAGTGCAACAGCTAGGAGAAGCCTCGCAGAAAATCTCCAAGGTTGTTAAGCTGATTAGCGGCTTTGCCAATCAAACCAATATGTTGGCGCTAAATGCTTCAATTGAGGCGGCAAGAGCAGGGGAGGAAGGAGAAGGATTTGGGGTAGTAGCCAACGAGGTGCGAGCGCTGGCTCAACGTTCGGCAAAAGCAACTACAGAAATTCGCCAACTGATCGAAGAAATTCAAGCCCAAGTTAACGACCTCATCAAAACCATGGCTTTGGGGACAAGACAGGTCAACAGTGGTTCCCAACTGGTGGAAGAAACCCGTCAAAAACTCTTTGACATTGCTAGTTCCAGCCAGATCGTCAACCAACTAGTGCGAGAAATTACGCAAACCGCTTCTCTGCAATCACAAACGTCGGATGAGGCAAGTCGAACTATCCAAAACGTTGCCGCGATCGCTAATTCCAATTCTAACTATGTTCAAGTCCTGAATGATTCCTTTAGCGATCTGCTACAGGTGGCTGAGGAATTGCAAGTCAGTGTAGCGCAGTTTAAAGTCAGCTAACCTATTGAAGAGAAGCAATACAGCAACCATGTACAGTTCAGACACAGAAATTCATGATCAAGCCTATCAATTTTTTAAGCAAGAAGCACCTGAATTTTTGCAGACGATTGAAACTGGTTTGCTCTCTCTCCGTGAGGATCGGAGTACTGCCAATGTTCATGCAATTATGCGTGCCGCCCATTCGATTAAGGGTGGTGCGGCAAGCCTTAATTTTGAGGGTATTAAAACGATCGCCCATCAATTAGAAGATGTCTTTCGATCGCTTTACCGCTTTGAAGGCGAGATCGATCAAGATGTCGAAGGTTTGCTGTTGCAAGCCTACGATTGTTTGCGCCTGTCACTCATGGATCAACTGCAATTGGGGCATTATGAGGCGGAATCAGCGATCGCTGCTGCGGAGCCAGTGTTTGAAGTATTGAAACTATACCTAGGTAATACTGACGAAGAGGTTGAATTGCCAACGGCAGCCGAGCTGGGTGTAGATATCGTGCAAATTGTCTTTGAAGGAGATGTGCAACAAGGCATCTTACGCCTCCAGAATGTCCTCGCCAACCCTGAAGGTGTACCCGTAAAGGGCGAAATCCGCGCCCAAATAGAGGTATTTAATGGCATTGGGGAATTATTAAATTTATCGGGCTTTAAAGCGATCGCCCAAGCAACTCTCCAAGCCCTAGAACATAACCCCGAATATCCCGTTTTAGTGGGTAAAGTGGCAGTTGCGAATTTTGAAGCAGCTCGCGCAGCAGTTTTAGCAGGCGATCGCACCCAAGGCGGTCAACCGAGCCGAGAGCTAATTACCCTTGCGCAATCCGATCTAGATCATGCTGAATCTATAGTTTTTAGTGAAAACTTAAATGAGGATTTAAGTGAAAATTTAAATGAAGATGCGAACGATCCTGAACATTGGTTTAAATCCCTAGAACAGCAAATCGACGATATTTCATTCATAGAATTAGATGGTCAGTCCGAATTCCTATCGAAGCTAAATCTTGAAGATGTTGATAGACAGCCTCCTCTATTTACAGAAATGGATATAGAGGATTTTGGGGAAACGTCAAGTTTTGAGGATTTAAATAATATTTCTTCAGAATTAAATTTTAATACCCTAGAAGAACCTCACGAATTTGAGAGCTTTGACGCGCTGGATATCGATCAAATCGATCAGAACTTTGATATTTTTGCCCCAAATTTAGATGTTAGCGAAAATGAACCGTTAAATGTAAATACTGTTGAGCATTTCGACGATGAACAAACATTAGAAAATTTACAAGATTTCTTCAATCAAAAAGAGTCAGTATTAACCGAGACTAAACAGGTTAAACCCACAAACCCAGCCCCATCGGCACAGAAACCAGCAAAACCAGTCGTATCCCCACAGAAATCGGCAATGCCTGTGCCGCCACAGAAATCTACAGCGAATATTGCTATTCCCCAAAATACGATTAATTCTCAAAGAAATGTCGCTCCCTATATCTCTGAAACCATACGGGTCGATTTACCCAGACTAGATCGCCTAAATAACGTTTCCAGCGAATTAGTGACTCAAGAGAATGCTTCGCATCTTCAAAATCAGCAGTTACATGCCAAGATTGCCCATATTCAGAAACAATTTAAAAGCTTCGAGCTTCTTTCCAAAAATCTTCAGAATTGGCTTGATAAAGCTCAACGAAAACAGGTCACGACTCAAGAAATACATACTTCATCCCAACCCCAAACATCCATCGATTTATTAGCTGATTTCGATCCATTGCAAATGGATTCTTACAACCGTTTGCATGGTTTTATCCAAGAGGCTCTCGAAGATATTGCGCAGATGGATGAAGGGATGCGCGACATGTCAATGCTCATGCAGCAGACGCAGCAAACCCAACGTCGTAAACAACAAATCTTGAAACAGTTGCGGTATGACCTACTCTGGGCAAGAATGTTGCCCTTGGGTGATATCCTCAGTAGCTTGCCCCGCATGGTGCGGGAGATGTCCAATAAATATAATAAACAAGTCAACCTCAAACTATTGGGAACGGGGACGTTAGTTGATAAATCCATCCTCGAAAAGCTTTACGATCCCTTTGTGCATCTTGTGCGAAATGCCTTCGATCATGGTACAGAATCGACCCAAAAACGGATCGATCTCGGCAAGCCCCTAATTGCCACTATTGAAATCCGAGCCTATTATCGCGGTAACCAAACCTATATCGAAGTTAAAGATGACGGTCAGGGCATTAACCCTGCCAATATCAAGGCTAAGGCGATTGAAGCAGGGCTATTGGATTTTGAAAAAGCAAATTTGATTTCCAACGAAGAAACCTATCAATTCCTATTTGCTCCCAGTTTTTCGACCGCAGATACGGTTTCCGAATTGTCGGGGCGAGGTATGGGATTAGCCACGGTCTATGAGCAAGTTCGGAGTCTCAAAGGATCGATTGATATTAAATCTGAGGTCGGTCAAGGTACAACCTTTACGATTAAATTACCGCTTACCCTCAGTATTGCCAAGTTGTTGATCTTCAGCATTGAAGATCGATTGCTCTCAATCCCCATTGACACACTACTAGGGATTGTCATTATCGATCCCGATGAAATTCAAATTATTCAAGGTAGAGAGTTTTATCGTTTTGAAGATCGGTTGATTCCCCTCTATCCTGTGTCTATCTTTGCGGATGGATATCCACTGCCTAAGAAATCTCTAGATATATTTAATACTGAGACTTTTACCGATGAAAATCAGATCACATTATTATTATTTTCCGATGATGTGGAGATTGTCGCTTTGCCGATCGATCGCGTTTTAAACGAGCAGGAATTAGCCATTAAACCTTTTGGTAAAGCGATCGCTCCACCGCCCTATCTATACGGCTGTACAGTATTGGGAGATGGCACACTTGTCCCAGTCATTGATAGTTCGGCTTTACTTGATATCCTGACTCCTACAAAAGCGCCCGTTGCCTTGTTACCATTAACCAGCGAGCAACCCGTCGAGCCACCAACCTTAAAAGCTAGACCAAATGTACTACCAAATGTACTACAGAGGAAAACCATTCTCATTGTTGATGACTCCCTCACGGCTCGCCAATCCCTTGATTTAACCTTAACCAAATTTGGCTATCAGGTCATCCAAGCAAACGATGGACGCGATGCGATCGATCAGCTAGGCAGACATGCGGAAATTCAGGCTGTATTGTGTGACGTGGAAATGCCCAATATGAATGGATTTGAGTTTTTAGCTGCCTGTCACAAAGATAGTCGCTATCAAAACATGCCGATCATCATGCTAACTTCCCGTAGTGGCTCTAAGCATCGCGGTGTTGCTCAGATGCTTGGGGCTTCAGGTTATCTCACCAAACCCTATCTTGAACAAGAATTAATTAAAACTATTCAAAGGCTAACCGTGGAGAAACCCGTAGATCAGCCATTAGAGAAACCAGTCTAGCAATTCGGTTCCTAGCTCTAAAATCCCAATCCTCAACCAAATACTATGCTCAGCAACAAGAAAAAAGAAGAAAAGCTTAAATTTTTAATCTTCTCAATGGGAAATCTCAATTTAGCGTTAGGGCTGGATAGTGTGGTGAAAATTATTCCCTTGCCGACTATCCATCGTAGCGGTAACAAGCTTTTGGGAATAACCACCTATGAGGATAATGAAGTTTTAGTTATCGATTTATATAAGCAGATCTATGCTACGGAAGCTAATATTTCCAAGGGTTTTTTAGTGATTTTTACAGGCAAGAATAGTTTGTATGGTATTACGATCGACTCTTTGCCCAATGTGGCAGATGTCCCTGTCCATACCTTGCAGCCAATAACACCCGAATATCGCGATCGCGATTCCCTTGGCATTTCTAGCCACATCATGCAAGTCCCTATCAAAAAATCCGAGCCGCAAACGGTTTTTCTCCTAGACTCTGAGCTACTACTCAAAATGGCATCACCGACCAGAACATAGAAAAAAGGTTCGCCAAGCGAACCTTTTTTCTATGTTCGCGATTGTTGATGCCAATGTTGGCGGTAGATTAGCTCTAACTGGTTACCAAATTTTATAAATAGCTTACTTTGTTGATCTTGAAATGCTAAGAACAAGCGGTGAAATGCGGAAGCGAAAATTGCAATGATCAATCCCGTTGCCGTTGTAATCAGGGCTTCGCCGATCCCTTGAGTTATGGAGCCTGATTTTGTATTTGCAGCCACGTCGCCAATTTTTAGAGACCCAAAGGAAACAATTAGTCCCGTAATCGTTCCTAATAGCCCTAATAAGGGCGCTAGGGTAATCGAGGCTTCTAGCAGTTTTTCACCCTTGAGCATTCCCGCTAACTCCTCATCGGCGGTACTCTCAAGGGCAAGGCGAAATAGCTCAGGATCGGGATCTTCTAGGGCTAAGGGCGCGTAGAGAAATCGAGCTACAGGCACTTTTAAGGACTGCTCCGCTGCTACCGCAGCGAGTTTAAGATCTTGCCGAGCGATCGTTAAAATATTTTCGGCAGTTTTTTTCTCCTGTCTCAGAATGCCAAACCAAAAGATTAGGCGTTCCATGATCCCAGCCAAAGTAAATACGGATAGAAGCATGAGGGGATACATAACTATCCCACCCGCCTTAATCAACTCAATCACTTGGGGTTGACTCCTTTTCTTCGCGTTCTCGGCTAAGTTGATTGATTAGAGATAGGACTTTAACACCCCGTTCAAAGGAGCGGTCTTCATGGAAGACTATTTCGGGAACGCGACGTAAGGCAAGCCTTTGACCCACTTCACGTTTAATAAAGCCTGTTGCCGAAGCCAAAGCTTCCATCGTTTGTTGTCTTGCTTCTTCAGTACCATAGATACTGACAAAGATTTTCACATGTTGGAGATCGCCCGATAGTTCGGCATCAGTGACACTAACCATGCCCATGCCAACGCGATCGTCTTTAATATCTTTGAGCAGCATGTTGCTGACTTCCCGCTTAATTAATTCGGCGACTCGAGCGACTCTTCTAGTAGTAGCCATAAATTTGTACTTTGATAGGCAGATTTGACATGATATCTGAGGAGCTTCAATTATAGACTGTCGTAATGGCAACAATCTTGGCAAGCCCCGCTGGGATTGACAGCACAACGAAGATATGCAGATCGCGCATTGTATTTACAGCTAACTTTACCGATCGCATAGCCAAACCCATCAATGTAGGTCAGATCAGCGGGGGGCAATGCTGTGAGCTTGAGGGGTAGGGGAGTTGCGATCACCAAATTTATTTGTCGATAGTGCGATTGAGTGCGATGAAGTATCCATAGAGATAGGATTGGTGGTGCTATACCTATTAATAGAACGATCATTACGTCTAACATATTTTTTCTTCACCCAACATATTGTTTCACATAGATTTTGTTTCACATAGATTTCGTTTTGCATGGATTTCGTTTCACATGGATTCATAAAGGCGAATCACACAAAGAATTCCCATAGTGATGACTTAATAGGCTGTGAGATATGCTGGGAGGCTATTGAGCTGCGGGTTATTGATGAGAATGAGTCCCAATCGAGATCTGCCATGAGACTATGCTAAGCGATGTCCATTCCTAGCATTGCTCTTAAGACTAGGGATACGCCAATAAATCCACTGACGATCGCCGTAATCATCGCGATCGCTGTCACGGGCTTTTTCAGCAAGGGAATGATCGGGGCGATCACTACTGACAAAACACCGCCAATAATTAACACTAAAAATTGAGGGTAGCGGAGTAGATTTTGAATAAAGTTTTTCATAGATTTTTGCTAGGAGACAAATGGGGAAACCATTGCTCGTCTGGTCGAGTTGTAACTTGTTGATGACTATGGTTAATTACATTATCTGATAAAAGCTTCGTCAGTGCTTCTGGATGGGTATCCCAGTTTAGTAAACCCGCTAGCCCCATAAATAGCCCAAAGGCGGCGGGGATCATCGCCGCACCGTATAGCCAACCTTTTTGGGTGAGCGAGGTCATGGCAAGTAAGGCGATCGCTAGGGCAAAGGCAGCTTCGGATAGATCGAACTGATCGTCATGAATATTCAACTGATCGTAGAGCTTTTCCGCATCTTGAGCTTGTTTCTGCAATTTCTCTTTTTCGGTATCTTGCTTGACGGCTAATGCTTCATACCTAGAAATTTCCTTGTCATACTCAGCCCGAACTTTAGGTTGCTGGGACAGAGCCTGCAATTTCAACTGGGCAACGGTAGATTTCGCCACTTCAGCCCTTAAATTACGTGCTTGATAAAACGACCAAGTGTCGATGCGATCGGCTTGAGCTTTTTGCATCGCCTGTACCACATTATCGCTTTTGACCTTGCACACTCCCATAAAGGTGACAAACATCACCACTGTGATGGCTACATAATTATTGAGTTTGTTCTTGTGTTTGTCTTTATGGCGATCGGATGAATCAGGAGATTTTTTCCCATCCCCTGACGTTTGGTGATCGTCATCGTCCTCATTATTATCTTCAATAACTTCAGAAATGTCTGATATTTCCATGATTTTTTATGGTTGGTTAAGCATAAGTAAACTTAAAATCTAGAAGAGCGTACTGCCCGCTGCGCGGGCGGTACGCTCTCTGGTTTTGGTTTTTAATTATACTGAACTACTTACTATGTTCTTACGTGATTAGCGATTAAATTGTCAAATTAATAGGAGAAATTTTCTAGTAGCAATCCTTTAGTATTAACGTCAGTTTGACGAGCTAAAAGTAAGTAAGTAGCTAGGCATAAGTAAACTTAAAACCTAGAAGAGCATACCGCCCGCTGCGCGGG
>NZ_ALWB01000086.1 GCF_000332215.1 Pseudanabaena biceps PCC 7429 | reverse complement strand
TGGCGGCGCGAAGCGCCGCCACTCTCTATTGCGTTTGATTTTATCCTAACATTACAGACTATATCTATATTTTTCATGGGAAGAGAAGCATTAAAAAAGAGAAGGATGTATATATCCTTCTCTTTTACCTATTATTCAGGATTTTGTTTTTATTTCTTAGGAGCCATCAACATCGTGATATTTCTACCTTCGCGTTTGGGATATTGCTGAATTTCGGCGACAGATTCAAGATCGCTTGCCATCCGATTCAATAAAACCTCGGCAAGATCTACGTGTTGAATCTCCCGACCGCGAAACATTACTGTTGCTTTAACCTTATCTCCTTCTTTCAAGAAGCGCTCGGCATGATTGATGCGCACTTTGTAGTCATGCTCCTCAATCTTGTAACGCATCTTTACTTCTTTAACATCGGAGGTATGTTGTTTTTTACGAGCTTCGCGGGCTTTCTTTTCCTGTTCAAACTTGAATTTGCCATAGTCCATAATCCGACAAACAGGAGGATCTGCCTTATCGCTGACCAACACAAGATCTAGCTCTTTTTCTTCAGCCATTTTCAAGGCTTCTTTGGGGGTTAGGATGCCGAGTTGCTCTCCCTCCATATCAATGACTCGAATTTTTGGATATCTGATGCGTTCGTTGATTTGGGGGAGGTCTTTAATTGGCTTTTTAGTCATGAAATCTCTGTTGTCTAGACTCTTTGGGGTATTGGTTTAAATTACTAGTGGTTTACAAATTTATGCAGGTATTGGGTGCTGTATTCATATCAAATAGTTGATATGCTTAAGCTTAGCAAATTTTTTACTTGACATAAACGTTTAAGTATAGTACGAACTACCACTTAATGTGTCAAGTATTAGACTATTATTTTTCGTAAATTTTGTTTAACCATTTCTGAGGTTACCCGATCGCTTAGAGTTACCGATCCGATCGCTGTAGGTAAAATAAAGCGCACTTGACCAGCTTCGACCTTTTTGTCGGTGGCGAGGGTAGCCACGATCGCTTCAATATCAATATCTGCTGGCAAGGTTTGAGGTAGACGGGCTTTGGTAATCAGTGCAAGCTGTTGAGCTTGGTCATTAGCGGACCACATGTCCATTTCTACGGCGATCGCCCCTGCGATTACCATTCCTAAACTGACCCCCTCACCATGATTGTAAAGGCGATAATTGGTAACGGATTCGATCGCATGACCGACCGTATGTCCGTAATTAAGAATTGCCCGTAGATTACCTTCTTTTTCATCCTTAGAGACTACTTCAGCTTTGGCTTTAGCACAGCGGTAGAGAATAGCCTGTAAAAGTTCCGCAGAAATATAGCTCAACCGATCAAGGCGATCGCATTGGGTAAGGAGATCGAATAGTTCGCGATCCCAAATTACGCCATACTTAATGACCTCCGCCATGGCTGAGCGAAACTCACGGGCGGGTAAAGTTTGCAAAACTTCAGGATCGATCCAGACTAAACGCGGTTGATAGAAGGCTCCGATCAAATTTTTGCCTTGAGGGTGGTTGATCCCCGTCTTGCCACCGATGGCTGAGTCCACCATCGCCAAAAGTGTCGTTGGTACTTGAATGAGATCGATGCCACGCAGCCAAGTTGCAGCAGCATAGCCAGACATATCGCCGATCACGCCACCACCGAGGGCGACGATCGCTGACGAGCGTTCTAAACGATGGGCAAGCGCTGCATCATAGATTTTTTGGAGGGAGTTGGCGGTTTTAAAGCGTTCACCTGCTGGCAAGATGAGATGGGCAACGTCGAACCCTGCGTCATGTAAGGATGCTGTTACGGTCTCGCCATAGTGCTTGTAGATGACTGGATTCGAGACGATTAAGACTTTTTTGCTTTTTTTGCCTAAACCAATTTCTAATAATTTCGCCCCCAAATGTTTGAGGCTATGGGCAGCGATCGCGATGTCATAACTGCGATTAGGCTGAGAGTCATTGTGGAGATCGACGGAAACTAGCGCGGAATAATCGGGCATATTTCTAAATAAATGGTCTAGCTTCTATGGTAACAGGCGATCGCCCAGAAAGAGAAAGTGACGCAGAGAGTCACTTTCTCTTATTTAGTCATTGCTTGACATAACTCGATAATAGCGGTTTGTAATGTGGCATTTTCATCTTTGCCATGCTTGAGATCGGCTTCTAGTCGTAACAAGATACTTAGCGATCTCATGAGCTTTTGACTGTTTAGCCCCTGCACTTCTTGTTTGAGGAAATACACCCGTTTGGGATTACCAATTTCCGCTGCATCGGCGATCGCCTTATCATCGCGCTCTCCCGATTCCTGCATCAGCTTAATCCAGAGCCATGTCCGAAATTGACCCACCAAAGTAGCGCAGATGCGTAACCCTACCTCATTATTGCGAAGCAACTCAGAAATTAAGGATAGGGCTTGACTCGTATTGGCTAAGCGAATGGCACTTGCCAGTTGCAGACTATTGTGAGCAGAGGTTTGGACGAGGGGCGCAATGTCTTTAGCAGTAAGAGGTTGGGTTTTACCGTAATGCGATAATTGCAATTTTTGGAGTTCCATCGTCAAGCGGCGGGTATCATTACCAATCGCATCAACGAGTAAGTCCACCCCATCCGTAGATAGCTTTAAATCAATCGCAGTGGCAGCTTGTTTGACGAGTTGAGCGATTGCCTCGACTTTCCAAGGAGGAATTAAAGAAAACTCCAATATCTGGGCATACTTCTGGAGTAACTTGGTAGATTTGGCTCTCCCGTCTGGCTTATTTGATGAGGTAAATAAGATGTAGGAGTCGATGGGTAAATGATTAAAGGTTCTTTCTAACTCTGCTAATAGGGATTCGCTGCATTTCTGAGCGATCGCTGTATCTGCTAACCAAGTCAAACGGCTACCCATGCCAAAGGGTGAAGTTACCGCTTGGTTGAGTCCGTCCATTACTTCCAGATCCCCTGTAGCATTGATTTTCACGTAATTAAAATCACGCCACATCGGATCGACATGGGTATCTATCAGTTTTTTAACTGCTTGGGAAATCTGATAGTCATCATCGCCCCAATAAAAGTAGACAGGCATTGTATGATTAGTTCAACTATGTGGTGTGGTGTAGAGATTTGATGATTACTAGAAGCAAAGCAAATAGTCAAGTTAGCCTCCGTACAAAGAATTCGGTAACAGATCGTACAGATCTTTATGCAACTTGGGGAAAAAGAGTCTTTGATATCGTATTTGCATCAATTGTCCTAACTTTATTTTCGCCAATTTATCTGGCAATTGCGATATTGATTTTTATCAGTTCTCGTGGATCGGTTTTGTATATTCATCCGAGAGTTGGTTTACATGGTTCTAAATTTAATTGCATCAAATTTAGAACCATGATTAACGGAGCAGATCAAGCGCTGGAAGACTATTTGAATTCCTGCCCCATTAGTCGTGCTGAATACGAAGCATCCTTTAAGCTGAAGCATGATCCGCGCATTACTAAAATTGGTAAATTCTTGAGAACAACGAGTCTAGATGAGTTACCCCAGTTTTGGAACGTACTGGTAGGCGATATGAGTGTAGTGGGACCGCGCCCATTAGTGCAGGCTGAACTCGTCAAATATGGCTCAGCGATCGATAAGGTTCTCAGTGTTCGCCCAGGCATTGCGGGACTTTGGCAAGTATCAGGACGGAATGATATTCCTTATTCAAGACGAGTGCAGATAGATGCTAGCTATGTAAAACGCATGAGTTTTTTGCTCGATCTCCATTTGATTTTTAAGACCATCTTGGTAGTCATTTTCCCCAAAGGTAATGGTGCTTACTAAAAGTAATAAAAAACCGACCTTAGGTCGGTTTTTTATTACTTTGGTAATTAGCTTCTGCGACTTCGCCCTGTTGAGCGTGACGATAAATCAAATTCTAGTGCGGCGGCCATACCCCAGAGAATAAAGGCTAGAATCCAGAAAAACTCGGCAGGTTCACCACTCTGATAGGGCTTAGCTTTACAAATATCACTGATATTATTGCTGTAATTGAACCATAAATCCCCAAAAAACATGGCGATACCAGCACTGCCCAGTAATCGCCATGATTGGGCGGCTTTACCACCCCAAAAAGCCAAAAGAAGAATCGTTGCCACAATCAGTAACCAAATATCACCCAGAGCGTAAATGATATTAAGAGTTTTCCCCAAATCCATCGTTACTTCACCGCTCACCCCAAAGGTCACATAAGCGGCGAGCCCGATTCCCAGCAGTCCTACTCCGCCAACGATCGCCCATTGTTTGGGATAGAGGTTGAGCCTTCGTCCAATTACTGACATTGCCATTCCCCATGACAAGAATAGGTAAGTAGCTGTGAAAAAAATGTCGGCGATCGAGGGAAATGTCTTTACCAACTCCTTCGCACCTTTAGCACCACCCGCAATCAGCCCACTCTGATATTGAAAATCGAGATAACCAAAAGTCAAATTGCCGATGCCCCAAGATAGGATACCTATACCTAACCCAAGCCAAACGTTCCGACCGCTGATGATTTTAGCGCTGCGCCAGTTACGCAAACACAGTAACCCCGAACAGGCGATCGCTACAGTTTGAAAAAGGTAAGTACCGTAACGATACCAATTGGGTCTAACGATGAGTCCTTTAACTACTTTTTCACATTCTTCTGGCTTGATGGTATGGGGACCATCGGTTGGGGCACTTAGGAATAGATAGTAAATCAAGGCTGTGGCTGCCCATCCGATCGCTGCCCAAACAATAGATTGTGTGGAAATCCCTGATGGGGAGGGAGGTTTGGCTCTACTCATGTATCTTGAACCTTGGCTACAACCATAGGAAATAAAGTATTTAAAACAAGAAAATATCAAATATTGCGCGATATACCACAGCAAAAAATAAAAAGCCAAAAACAGTAAGGAAGATTACTGCCAGAGCTTACCTTTAGGAGTTTTTGCCAACCAAGTAGAGACAGATCCTGCTTCGGGTAATTCATTTAAGGCTTCGATCGCGCTATCAACAAAACTATTATTTCCAAAATAGGAAGATGCT
Source organism: Pseudanabaena biceps PCC 7429 (assembly GCF_000332215.1). Classification (GTDB taxonomy): domain Bacteria; phylum Cyanobacteriota; class Cyanobacteriia; order Pseudanabaenales; family Pseudanabaenaceae; genus Pseudanabaena; species Pseudanabaena biceps. The sequence continues at coordinate 17,132 of NZ_ALWB01000086.1, read as the reverse complement.
AGTCGATGGATTTCACCTAAAAGAAGTTGCAACTTACTCTCATCCCAGTTTGGAATTTGGACGCTATTAAGTGGGTTGATGGATAAAACTTCTTCTAGAACCGAAATTGTTTCGCTTTGAGCAAATTTACCCTGTTGCATGAACTTAAGTAAATCTTGCTTAAAAGAGCCTGCTTGCCTAACTCCAAGGATATCTTCAATCTCAAGATATACAGCTTGCAATATCAGTAAACAACCTTGTACAAGATGTGTACCCGATGAAGAACTTTGGCTAGGAGCTGTATGCAGTTGGTCGAGCTTGACCCTGCCCCACACGCTAAAGCGTTGAGGCTCTTCTAGTAATACACAAGCTTTACCTTTGTTATCAGTTAAGTCGCGCCAAAGTGCTAAAGCTTCATCGCGATTATCTCCAAACATATTGAGTAATCTAAATGTTTGCCCCTGATATTGCAGAATCGGTATTTGTTGATCTTTATTTTGTGGGTTTTGGACGTTGATAATTTCAACGTCTTGGCGCTTCAGGATGAACATGTCTCTACTGTTGACTTAACTGATGTTACCAGTAGCAACAAATCGTGGCTACCTAATGCCAAGGTTAATGATAATCCCAAAATCACATTAACGTCTTGAAATTTAAATTATCTAGGATTTATGGTGGTTTCTATCCGACAATTTATACCAATTCACGAAAGTGTGACAACACTTTTGTGAATTAAAACCCAAACCTAGTGAGGGTTTGAAAAGCTAAAAATGGCGTAGCCATTTTTAGCTTTGATATTACAGTACTTTTAGCGATTTTCAAATGAAGTTACCTTTAGTTGAAAACAAAAAAATTAGTCCCAGCAAGGTTCTTGAGTTTTCCTTTTGCCATAAGCAAAATAAAAGTCCTTATAAGTGCCCAAAGATGAGTGGCGGCGCTTTGCGCCGCCACTCATCTTTGGGCTTTTAATTATGCCTAGCTACTTAGCAAAGACTTAGGCAAGGGCAAGATAATCAGTAGGGCGATCGCCATTAAAATCATGCCGATGAGATCGCGCCTGCGGTCAAGGGCAAAATTTTCATTTAAGAGAAGGGCGCGTGGGGCAGGCAATATAAATAGTAAGAGGCTATAAATTCTCAGCCAAGGCTGGGCAAATAGGGCGATCGCGATTAGAACAAGTCTGGTAATGCGCGAAATGACGACTGCTTGCCGATGTCCGAACATGGCGATCGCTAAATTGCCACCATCTAGTAAATCAAAGGGCATGAGTTGTAAAGCACTGAGGGCTAGTCCCGCCCAACCTGCGAGGGTCAGTGGCGAAAGCGAGGGGATTGCTTCTGAGCCATTGATTGCGGTAACTCCCGATCTGCCTATCGAAAAGACAGCTTGTAATAAGGTTGCCAAAATTGAATCTTTAAACTCAAAGGTCGCGAGTTTGGTCATTAGTTTGGTCGTTAACTCAGTCACTAAAAAAGATGGCGCTATGGCTGGATTCGCAATCAGGGGATCGCTAGGAACTGGGGACAAGTTACCTAGGAATATTAAAAAAGCGGAAATGACTAAGCCTGTCACCGTCGGCACTACAGCTAGATCGAAGAGGATGCGACGTTGGTTGGCAAGATTTTTGGTTTCATTAAAGCCTTGATGTAAAAAGCTGTTGAGACTGCCTAACATCCCAAAACTACCTAGGCAGGGCAAGAAAAGCGGAGGAATATAAGTCAATTTATATTGTTTGGCGATCCAGTAATGAGAGATCGCCCTTCCCATAAAGATTCCCATAACCCCCAAACCGTAAGGAATTCCCAGTTGTAAATCAATTAAGCTCAAGTCTTCAATGCGAGCAATGTTTGCCCCAACTACGAATAGGGCAAATATCGTTAGTAAAATGCTAAGGCTACTTAAGAGCCAACTCTGAAGGAAATTTTGTTTTCTGGTGATGGCTTGCGGGCGTAAGTAAAAGCAATAGTTGGTAGCGGTTTCTTGCATATCTTGATTGCTGCCAAAGCTGGTGCCGACATTTTCTAACGGGCTTTCCTCTAAATAGCAGGTAAAACGATCGCCAAAGATTTGTTGCAGATTTTTAGCGATTATGTCGTAGGCATATTTGGGGTTTGGCGATCGCAGTTTGCCCCGACAATAAATTTCTTGATCGCGGTATTCTAGCCCCTTTAATAAATAGATAGCGGGGGGGAAGCAATCTTTCAGTTGTTTTTCTTCATGGGCATACAGACTTAAGCTAGCTTCAATATCCGAGTTAGAAATATCTGAGTTAGAACTTGGATACCAAGTGCGATAAATCCATATACAAAGCAAGAAGCAAGTTGTTACAAAAATTAATGGTAAAGCGGTTTGATGGAGAGTTGTCCATGCGATCGCTAAACTTGGCAAAACAACTGCCAAAATCCACAAAACCAAGGTTTGTGAATGATGGTTTGGTTCTTGACTGCTGGGTGTGGCAAGCGATCGCTGTCGATAGCTTGCCACCCATCCCACGACGACAAAAACAAATATTTCCTCAAATCCCATATCAATCGCTCATTACTAAAAGCACTATAGCAATCGTGACGGTATCGCTGTCGCCAAGTTTGCTCAAATAGACGAGAGTGGACTTTCGTCTATTTGAGCGCTATCTCTTGCCATGCTAGATAACATTAAAACCGAAAAGAGAGATGTGGGGCTTTGCCCCACATCTCTCTTTTCGGTTTTATGTCCTGATACACTGGGCGATAGCTATAATTTTGCCATTAAAACGTAGAATTACCTATGCCCTTGTAACTCGCTTCCCAATTTCCGAATACTTTCCCAGACATTTAAATCCAGCCAGCTAAATCCAGCCAGCAAGTTATATGAGCAAAGACTTTGAATCTATCAGCGATCGCTTACCTCCACAAAATATTGAGGCTGAGGAGGCCGTCTTAGGCGGGATCTTGATCGATCCAGAGGCAGTGTCACGGGTGCTCGATACTCTTCGTCCCGAAATGTTCTATGTCGCAGCACATCAGGAAATCTTTCGCGCCTGCTTGATGTTAAATAATCAGTCCAATCCGACGGACATGATGAGTCTGACCACTTGGCTCAGCGATCGCGATATGCTCGAAAAAATCGGCGGTCAAACCAAAATTGCCCAGCTTTGCGATCGCACCGTTAGCGCCGTCAATATCGACTTTTATGCTCAACTAGTAGCTGATAAATATGCCCGTCGTAAACTGGCTGAAGCCGCCAGAGGCGTAGTTGAGATTAGTTACAGCAACGAAATCGAACTGCCGCAACTCCTCGATCAATCCGAACAAAAGATTTTTGCAGTAACCCAATCTCGCGCTCAGCAGGGACTTACCCCCGCCGCCGATATTCTCACTAAGACCTTTTACGAACTCGAAAATCGGTTTAACTCCCTTGGTACGGGTAATTCCACTGCGACAGGTTTAATTACAGGATTTTATGATTTTGATGCCATGACGAATGGCTTGCAGCGATCGGACTTGATTATCTTGGCTGGTCGTCCTTCAATGGGTAAAACTGCCTTTGGGCTAGAAGTAGCTCGTAAAATGGCAGAGATCCATAGATTGCCCGTGGCGATCTTTAGTTTGGAAATGTCTAAGGAGCAATTAGTTTATCGCTTACTAGCCAGTCAGTCTAAGGTGCGTTCCAGTGACATGGGCATTGATAGCAATCGTCTGCGTACGGGACAGATTAGCGAAAATGAATGGGGCACTGTTGCGATGGCGATCAGTGGACTTTCAGAGCTGCCCATCTTTATCGATGACACGCCTAATCCCCCGATTACGGAATTACGCTCTAAGGCTCGCCGTTTACAATCAGAAAAAGGAGGTGTACTCGGACTGATTTTAATTGATTATTTGCAATTAATGGAAGGTTCGGGTTCCGACAATCGCGTACAAGAGATCTCCCGCATTACGCGATCGCTCAAAGCTTTAGCCCGCGAATTAAATGTACCTGTGATTGCCCTATCCCAGTTAAGTCGAGGGGTAGAAGCCAGAACCAACAAGCGTCCGATGCTATCAGACCTGAGAGAATCGGGCTCGATCGAGCAGGATGCCGACTTAGTGATTAATCTCTATCGTGATGAGTATTACAACCCCGAAACGCCCGATCGCGGAGTTGCTGAAATTATCATTGCCAAACACCGTAATGGTCCCGTGGGCACTGTCAAGCTACTATTTGAACCCCGCCTGACCAAGTTTGAAAATATGGCTTCCAGTCGTAATTAGAAATTAATTAAAACCCAAAAAACTGTAGCGTTTGCGCTACAGTTTTTTGGGTTTTATACCAATTCACGAAAGTGTGACAACACTTTTGTGAATTAAAAACCAAACCCAGTAAGTAATATCAAAGCTGAAAATGGCGTAGCCATTTTCAGCTTTGATACTACTTATTTGATACTTAGCACTGGTCTATTTCATGTCTGAAGTTAATTCTGAGGCGATCGCTACCATTAGCGATCGTCTAAATAAAATCCGCACCCATCTCCCCACGCAGGTAAAACTAGTTGCAGTCAGCAAATATACATCGATAGAAGCAATTCGCGCTGCCTACGATGCGGGAGTGCGCGATTTTGGCGAATCGCGGGTGCAAGATGCCAAAATCAAGCAAACTGAATTAGCAGACTTAACCGATATCACTTGGCATATGATCGGTTCTTTGCAAAGTAATAAAGCAAGAGCGGCGATCGCTCAATTTGATTGGATTCATTCCCTCGATCGCTTGAGCCTTGCCGAGCAATGCGATCGCCTCATCCCCGAACTGGGTAAATCCCCAAAACTCCTATTACAGGTCAAGCTAGCTGAAGATCCCCATAAATCAGGCTGGTCGGAAGCAGAACTGCTAGCCGATTTACCACAGTTAGCCCAACTAAAACATCTCAATATCGTGGGACTGATGACGATCTTGCCCCTAGGTTTAGATGAATCACAATCCCATGCAGTCTTCAGCCATGTCGGAGAGTTGGCAGCCAAGCTGCGCTCCCTAGGTTGGGACAATATTCGCGAACTTTCGATGGGAATGTCTGCGGACTATGCGATCGCCATCAAAGCTGGCGCAACTATGGTGCGGATTGGCAATCAAATTTTCTCAGGTTACCAAGCCTAATGCTGTAAGCATTAATGGATAAGGAGTTGCGGCGCTGTGTGCTGCGACTCTTATGATTTTGCCATAGTAGTGACTACCCCTTTGACTTACTAATTTTTTAGCGAAAGCTTGCCATATATAGACAAACCTGTTATAAGTTTTAGCGTTCCTAGCTTAGTAACAGACTTCTTTTTATAGCTAGTGTTGAATTTATCTCGCTGAGAGGTTTTCCAATTCTTACTAAAGTTATTTAGAAAAAGCTGTAACTAAGAACATTAGATAGCAGTTAATTTTGTAGCCTAGAACACATTAATCTTTAATAAAGAGTATCTATCTCAAGCTAAAATTCCTGACTAGTTTTAGATAGATAGTGGATAGATATTCTGGAGTTATGTTTTTCATTTTTGGCAATGACTAACACAAATAGCTTTGAGAGTTTCTTTAGCAGCCTAGACTTTTATTGGGGTATTATTCCCCATAATTATCATCATTTAGGCTCACATAGACACTCTTAATAGACATAGGTTCGGGTTCCCAAACCCTTAACCTCAGAGCAAGTTTAGCAATAATTAAAAACTTGTTAAGGGTTAAAGGAAAGTTTTTATAGATGTAATGTCTACCTAAATACTTTAGTCCTATATATAGCAAGGTTTTGTGCAATAAAAGTCGTGTTTTGTCGTATTTAAAAAATTTAACCAGTATATCTAGCTTTTTTCCCTGTTATCGGTTACAGTCTGCGAGTAAATATTTTGTCAATACTGTTTTAGACAGTAAAGACAATTAAACAATACTAGACAAAGTAAGTCTCTAACTAACAGGGCTACTTTATTAGATTCGCACTCCTCATCTAGTCTAGAAGAATAAAATTTTGGCTGTAAAGCCCGAACTGAGGAGCAAACACTAGGAGTTAATTACGATGGGAATTTTTACAAAGCTCAAGGATTTTGTTGGTTTGTCAGAGGCTCAAGAGTACGAATATGAGTATGATGAAGCTTCTAGTCGCGAGTATCAAGACATTTATCAAGAAGATAATGGCGCGATCGCCCCAGAACCTGAAGAGCCCCAAGCTCGCCGCACTCGCGAACGTCCTACCGCTTTAAGAGCCACAACTGAAAGTATGAGCAATGTAATTGGTATGCCTGGCGCTGCAAATGGTCTATCTCAAGTTATGGTGATGGAACCTCGCAGTTTTGAAGAAATGCCTCAAGCAATCCAAGCCTTGCGCGAACGCAAATCCGTAGTGCTAAATCTGACCATGATGGATCCAGATCAAGCTCAACGGGCCGTTGACTTCGTAGCTGGTGGTACCTATGCCCTTGATGGACATCAAGAGCGTATTGGCGACAGTATCTTCTTGTTTGCGCCTTCTTGCGTTCAAGTTACATCACAGTCTTCCGTATTGAACGACGCTCCTATGCCTCAGCCTCGCGTAGTCCGTCCTACTGCTGCCCCCGCACCAGCATGGTCTGCTGAAGCACCTGTCAGTCGTTTTGCTCAATAATTAATTCAATAATTAACTCAATAATTAACTAAGCCGATTAACAACGATTAATAAAACGATTAATAATTAAGTTGTTAGTTATTTATTGGTGAATTCTTGAAAGCTAAACTCAGTATTATCGGTGGCGGTGTCATGGGTGAGGCTATTTTGTCTCGTCTTGTCGCTAGTCATATATATTTGCCATCCGATGTCTGCGTCAGCGATCCGATGCCAGAGCGTCGCGATCTACTCGCAAAAAAATATGGCGTGCAAGTTACGCCTAATAATTTAATAGCTGCCGAAGCGGAGATTCTGCTCTTGGCGGTCAAGCCTCAGTCTTTAAATGCCGCAGCAATCGGTCTTGCTAATGCTCCTGCGCCTTGTATTGTGTCAATTTTGGCTGGTGTGACTTTGGCTCAACTGGAGGTAATGTTCCCTTCTAAGTCAATCATCCGCGCAATGCCAAATACACCAGCACAAGTAGGTGCAGGGGTAACAGCGATCGCTGCTAATGCATTGGCGACAAAAGAGCATATCGAGGCAGTGCGACAAATTTTTGGGGCGGTGGGCAAGGTTGTAGATGTTGCCGAATCGTTAATGAATGCGGTCACGGGTTTATCTGGTTCTGGTCCCGCCTATGTTGCCTTGATGGTGGAAGCTATGGCTGATGGCGGTGTTGCCGCTGGCTTACCAAGGGCGATCGCGATGGAATTAGCAACGCAAACTGTTTTGGGTACGGCGCAACTGTTAAGCGAGACTAAGCTACATCCCGCTCAGCTCAAGGATCAAGTCACCAGTCCCGCAGGTACGACTATTGCGGCGATCGCCCAGTTAGAAAAATCAGGACTGCGTTCCGCTATGATAGAAGCCGTGCTTGCTGCAACTCGTCGTGCTGAGGAATTGGGTAAGCCGTAAGTATTTATTCTTCATGGCGATCTTCAAGGGATCTCCGTAAAGGATTAAAACTGGCAATTAATATTTTTTAAATTTACCAAGGCTAGCAAAGATAGCCTTGGTAAAAAGTGATGAAACTGGGAGTTAGAGGTTTTGGATTATCGTCAAGCGGGTGTAGACATTGAGGCTGGTCGTACCTTCGTTGAAAAAATTCGCGATTCAGTGGCACGCACCCACCGTCTCGGTGTATTGGGCGATCTGGGTGGATTTGGTGGCTGTTTTGAACTACCTGCGGGTTATCGCCAACCCGTTCTCGTTTCAGGGACGGATGGCGTTGGCACAAAGCTCAAAATCGCTCAATCGGCAAATAAACACGACACGATCGGTATCGATCTGGTCGCTATGTGTGTCAATGATGTACTGACCTCAGGAGCCGAGCCGTTATTTTTCCTAGACTATTTGGCTACGGGTAAGTTAGAACCTGATCAGCTTGCGGAAGTTGTCAAAGGTATCGCCGATGGCTGCCAAATGGCAGGTTGTGCTTTGTTGGGCGGCGAAACTGCTGAGATGCCGGGATTTTATGGTGTCGGTGAATATGATGCGGCGGGCTTTTGTGTTGCGATCGCGGAAAAGTCAGAAATGCTGAACGGCACACAGGTAAATATTGGTGATGTGGCGATCGGGTTGGCGAGTTCAGGCATCCATAGCAATGGCTATAGCCTTGTCCGCAAAATTATCGAAACCAAGGGTTATCACTGGAGCGATCGCCTTGACAATCCAATTTCTCCTGAAACTCAAGACTTGACCTTAGCGGAAATTTTTCTCACGCCAACGCAGATTTATGTCAAACCTGTATTGGCAGCCTTGAAAGCCGATCTGGGGATTCATGGGCTGGCGCATATTACGGGTGGAGGTCTACCTGAAAACTTACCCCGATGCCTTGGAGATGGTCAATCAGTGGAGATCCTGCGTCATAGTTGGCAAATCCCCCCCATTTTTCAATGGTTACAAGCGCAAGGGGAAGTGCCAGAACTAGATATGTTCAATACGTTTAATATGGGTATTGGCATGGCAGTCATCGTCGATCCAGCTAAAGCGGATGCGGCGATCGCCTATTTCCAAGCACAGGGTTTTGTCGCGAATCGCATCGGTCAAGTCATCGCGGGTGAGCGATCGCTGATCTTTGTATAACGTCTTCATTATTCTCGAATAAGCCTCTGGGATATCCGCAAATCGCTTAATCCGAACTGACGTTAGTAAGGGTTTTCAAAGCTCAAAATAGCTACGCCATTTTGAGCTTTGGCATTACACAAAAGGATGAAATATCCACGCAAATTATTTTATGTTCATTAAAATAATGGATATAAATCATTTTAGCGATCGCTTATTTTATTTTTAAATATGTCCACAACCATCGCTTAAATTGCTATTAATTCGAGATTAATCGATAGGGTGGAGATCACTTCATACTTACAGCGCTTTGCGCTCAAACCCAAACCAAGAAAATTCTTGAAAGTGTTGCTTTGCAACACTTTCAAGAATTTTCTTATGGTTTTTTTGATCGAAAAATATAAAACCCAAAAAGCTATGGCGCACGCGCAGCGTGCGCCACAGCTTTTTAACCCAGCTAATTAAGTATAAATTTCCAACTAAAATATTACACACCCAATAACGCTTTAAAAAAATTGTTAGAATATATGGAAATGTAAGGAAGATTTATTAATTATTGGGATATCTTGTTACTGTGGATAGTTACGATAAAAGGGTAACAACTCCAATGACAGAAACTTGAAAAACAGGGGAATAATTATCAAATCAGAGAATACATCAAAGAATACATCAAGGAATACAAGCGTTGCACCATCTAGCCTTATCAGTAGCTAGGCACAATATAAAATCCAAAAACCTGTAGCGTACGTTGTGTGTCGTTTACAGGTTTTGATTCTGGTTTTTTAATTATGCTCAGCTACTGATAAATTAGGGAATATAGAATAGGGGCTAGCAACACAAAAGCCGATTGTTTTATAAATTTTTAGATATATTTTTAGATATATTTTTAGATATATTTTTAGATATATTTTTAGATATATTTTTTGTTTTTTTGTTAAAAATTTAATGGCAGGTATTCTGGCTTGAGCGTAGCTAAACTCAATGCATCCGAATTAAGTTCGGCAATCATCCGTCCTCCTGTGGTAGTTGCTGCCCATACTACGGTTATGGAAGCGATCGCCCAAATGCTTGGGGGTGGGTTTGATACGTCTGTGCAATCCGCCCCTAACGATCGCCATAATGATCGCCATAACGACTGTCAAGAGTCAACCTCTAGCTACGTCATAGCGATCGCTGAAGATGGCAGAGCGATCGGCATTTTAACCGAGCGGGATGTGATGCGGCTCAGCTTTCAGCAGGCTGATTTCACACGCTTACAAATCCATGAGGTCATGACTTGTCCCCTCGTGACCCTGTACGAAGCTGATTTTTGCGATATATCCCTAGCGGTTCAACTCTTCCAGCAACATTCCATTCGCCATCTGCCGATTTTGGACTATCGGGATCGCCCCGTAGGGATCGTCACCGCCGAAAGCTTACAGCATTTCCTGCAACAGCATCAACAGAACTCTGCTGCCGAGTTAACCGCAAAAAACATCGCCAGAGAGCAACTGATAGCTCAGATCGCCGATCACATCCGCCTTTCCTTCAACTTGCAAGAGGTTTTAGATAGCTGTGTCCAAGAAGTACGGAATTTCTTGCAATGCGATCGCGTTGTGGTGTATCAGTTTCAATCTGATTGGAGCGGGTTCATTATTTCCGAATCTGTCGAGAGTCCCTTTGTCATTTCTTTAGGAAATCACATCCAAGACTCCTGTTTTCAGTCGCAAGCGAAGCAACGCTACGACCACGATCAACCGATCATCGTCAACAATATTTACAATGCTGGCTATGCACCTTGCCATATCGAAGTCCTAGAGCAATATCAGGTCAAAGCAAATATTGTCATTCCCCTTCAAGTCTCGGGCAATCTCTGGGGGCTATTGATCGGACATCAATGTCGGGAGCATCGGGATTGGCAGCCCGAAGATGCTAGCCTTTTACGGAATATTGCCATACATCTAGCGATCGCTATTCAGCAATTATATGCCTACGAGCAAGCTCAAAAAGAACTGACGGAACGGCAGAGATCGGAAGCTCTAATTCAACAACAGTTAGCCGAACTGACCGAATGGTATTATCGCTACGAAGCGGCGGAGAAAGCTAGCGGACAAATGCTTTATGAGTACGATCTGAGTAGCAAGTCTCTGATCTGGGGTGCGAATATTGCAAGGGTTTTAGGGTTTACAGTTTCCGAATCACCCAAAAATCTATCGGATTTGTTGTCCGCGATCCATCCTGAGGATCGCAATCATTTTTTTCAGACTGCGGAAATATGCCGTACTAATCAAACACCATTCTTTTGTCAGTATCGATTAAAGCATCAAGAGGGATATTATATTTGGGTCGAAGATCGCAACCAATGGCTATTCGACGATCGTGGTGAAGCCAAAAGGTTAATCGGGATGATTGCCGATATTAGCGATCGCAAAAATGCCGAAATAAATTTAAAGATCAGTGAAGCCCATCATCGAGCCCTAATTAAAGCCATTCCCGATCTATTTATGCGAATTGATCGTTCGGGTATTTACTTAGAATTTGTCTGCATTCCCAGTCAACATCGGATCATCGGGCATTTGCTAGATATGAACGGAGTCCATGTTTCAGAGACCATACCGCCTGAGTTAGCCCAACGACGTATGGAATATATAGAACTTGCTTTGCAAACCCAATCATTACAAATTTACGAACAGGATTTTTCCACCCCCGAAATCGATCATATCGAAGAAGTCCGCGTTGTTCCGTATCATGAAAATGAAGTACTATTACTAGTCCGCGATATTAGCGATCGCAAAAAAGCTGAACGGGAATTAAAACATACTGAGAAACTATTCCGAGAAGCTCAGCGCATTGCCAAGATTGGTAATTGGGAACTCAACTTAACGAACCAAGTTCTCTATTGGTCTGACGAAATCTTTCGCATATCCGAGATCGATCCCCAACAGTTTAGTGCATCCTATGAGACATTTTTAAACACCGTTCATCCTGAAGATCGGGAAATGGTGGATAGAGCCTATCAGCAATCGGTAAGCGATCGCCTTCCCTATAACATAGTACATCGACTTCTTTTACCCGATGGTCGGATTAAATATATTCAAAATCAAGGCGAAACCATTTATGCGGAAGATGGCTCCCCGAAATTATCTCAAGGCACAATACAGGATATCACCAGCCTCAAACAGACTGAGCTAGAACTGGAAAACCTCAACGATCAACTAGAAGCAAGAATGCTCGAAAGAGAAACTCGCTATTGGGCGCTCATGAATGGAGCCAGCGATGCGATTATGCTAGCGGATTTACAGGGCAATATTTTAGAAGTTAATATGCAAGCCGAACAGATACTGGGCTACAGTCGCGCTGAATTAACTTCCATGCACTTTACCCAATTACATCCAGAGGAAGAATTGACCCGCACAAGAGATGCCTTTGAGAGTCTTACCCATCAGCAAAAAATACAGGTTTATGACATCATCTTTATCACAAAAAACGGTCAGTTAATTCCTTTTGATGTGTCTGCTTCCGTAATTGATATCCAAGGCGAGCCTATCCTTCAGGGAATTTTTCGGGACATTAGAGATCGCAAACAAATAGAATCAGACCTCCAAGAGAGTCGCGATCGTTCTCAACAGAAGGCTTCCCAAGAAACTATTCTCCGCAAAATCACCCAACGGATTCGCCAATCGCTAAATTTACAAGTAATTTTTGATACAGCTTGCCACGAAATTCGACAAATACTCCAAGCGGATCGGGTGGGTATTTTCCAGTTTGATGCTGATACTAATTATAGTGACGGTGAATTTGTTGCCGAATCAACGGTAGAAGGATTTTCTTCGGTATTAGCCATCAGATTGCAAGACTATTGCTTTGGAGACAGTTATTCCTTTTCCTATAGTCAAGGTCGATGCCAGATCGTCGATGATATTTATCAAACAGATTTAGAAAAGTGCCATACCTGTATCCTTGAACAGTTTCAAGTGAGAGCAAATCTGGTTATTCCCCTCCTCTGTGGTGAGGCTTTGTGGGGTTTACTATGTATCCATCAATGTTCTGCCCCTCGTCACTGGCAAAACTTTGAGATCGAACTCAGCCAGCAAATTGCCAATCAGTTAGGGATTGCCATCTATCAGGCGAGTTTGTACCAACAGGCGCAGTCTGAGTTATTGATTCGTCAAAAAGCGGAAGTGGCGATCTCCCAACAATTACGGCAACAGCAAACGATCGGGGCAATCACCCAAAAGATTCGCGAATCCTTAGATATTAATGCGATCCTCTCCACCGTAACCCGTCAGGTCAAAGAGGTACTCAATTGCGATCGCGTTATCGTTTTTCGGCTTTTTTCCTATGGTGATAGTCAAATCGTTGAAGAGGCTGTATCTCCAGAGTTTACATCGCTTAAATCCCTCCATTGGGAAAATGAGCTTTGGTCACCAGCAATCCTCGATTACTATTGGCAGGGTAAACCGCGTATCGTGCCCGATGTCATGGTGGATGTCTGGACAGATTGCTTAATTCCCTATTCTATAGAGGGGCAAATCAAGTCAAAAATTGTCGCGCCGATCCTCCAAGATTTAGGCAATATTGAAAGATCGCGCTGGATTTCACCCCTAGCCAACAATAAACTTTGGGGAGTTTTAGTCGTTCATGCTTGTGCCGAAAAACGAGTTTGGCAAGATTCAGAGGCCCAGCTATTGCAGCAAATTGCCAATCAATTAGCGATCGCGATTCAACAGGCTAGCCTATTTGCACAGGTACAACAAGAATTAAGCGATCGGCAACAGGCCCAGCAGCAGCTCACAGCCACTAATCGCAAACTGGCTCTGTCAAACCAAGAATTAGAGCGGGCGACTCGACTTAAAGATGAATTTCTCGCCAATATGAGTCATGAACTTCGCACACCTCTCAATGCGATCCTTGGCATTACCGAAGGGCTCCAAGAAGAAGTTTTTGGAGTGTTAAATGCAAAGCAAAAGCAAGTCTTGTTGGCTGTAGAACGAAGTGGCAACCATCTATTAGATCTAATTAACGATATCCTCGATCTCGCTAAAATTGAAGCAGGAAAAGTGACCTTAGACCGCTCTCTTACAAATATCGAACAACTAAGCCAATCGAGCTTGATGTTTGTCATGCAGCAGGCTCTCCAAAAGAACATTCAACTACATATTCAGGTAGAGAAGTCTCTACCTGACTTGAAGATCGACGAGCGCCGCATTCGCCAAGTGTTAATCAATCTGCTCAATAATGCGGTCAAGTTTACCCTAGAGAATGGCCGTGTCGTTCTCGAAGTCACTTTACACAAAGTTAATGATTCCAATTTACAAGATGTTACGCATTGGGTCAGATTTGCGGTCATCGATACGGGTATCGGAATTACCCCTCACGCGCTACAGACATTGTTTCAACCCTTTATCCAAGTGGATAGTGCGCTCAATCGTCAATATGAGGGTACGGGCTTAGGATTAGCCTTGGTAAAAAGGATTGTAGAAATGCATGGTGGACAGGTTAAGGCTACGAGTGATTTTGGTGTGGGTAGTTGCTTTACGATTGAACTCCCTTATAACGAGCGAGATTCTTCACTCTTGTTAAAACACAGTAATTCCTTTCCCTCGGACTTCGTTCCCGAACCCGACGCTAAGGATAGTCAACTGGGGCATCCTCTAATTCTCATCGCTGAAGATAATGAAGCAAATATTATTACCTTCTCTAGTTACCTATCAGCAAATGGTTACCGCGTCATTGTTGCCAAAGATGGACAAACAGCGGTCGATCTCGTGCAATCCGAGCATCCCGACTTAGTGCTGATGGACATCCAAATGCCAGGGATGGATGGGCTTAAGGCGATCGAATATATTCGCCAGCATCAGTTGTCTAATGCGCCAATCATTGCGGTCACAGCTTTAGCGATGGTTGGCGATCGCGAAAGATGTTTAGCGGCAGGAGCCAATGACTATCTGAGCAAACCCGTTAAGCTCAAAAAACTAGCCGAAGTGGTGCAACAGTTTCTTCATCCTCCATGCTAGATGTTGGGAACAAGAGCATCACGATGTGATGCTCTTGTTCCCAACATCTGAGTTATACCAATTCCCAAAATGGCGTAGCCATTTTGGGAATTGGTATAAACCCCAAAAGATGGATGGCGGCGCAAAGCGCCGCCATCCATCTAGATGACCCGATCATTACCGCCATCGATGGGAACTTGAGCGGCAGTAGTACAGGCAAACAACGCGCCACACATTTCCACCGCTAACTCAGCGACATGATGGCTAGTGACTTCTACTTTGAGTAGATTGTTAGTTTTATATTCGGCAATTGTCAAGCCGTAGTGCTTCGCGCGATCGGCTAACACCTCCTCTGTCCAGATTCCCGTATCAAATACCGCATTAGGATGCAAGGTGTTAATCCGAATGCGATCGCTGCTCCATTCCAATGCAGCTACGCGCATCAATTGCGTTAAGGCTGCCTTGGATGCCGAATAAGCTGCTGCCCCAGGACCTGGAGCAGGAACGTTTTTAGAGCCGATCGCCACCACGCGCCCGCCTTTAGGTGCAAGTTTTAGCAATGGATAGCATTCACGCATGAGGATTAAATTAGCCTCGAGATTGATCTGCATCACCTTCTGCCATGTGGCGGTATTCAGGTTTTCAATTCGACAGCCCGTGGGAAAAATCCCTGCATTGAGAATAAGCATATCCAAACCACCAAAGGCTGTCACGGCTTTATCTAGCGCCTTAGCGATCGCCGCTTCATCGCTGACATCGCAAGTAACACCCACAAAATCGGGGCGATCGTAAAGCTGTTCGATCGCAGGATTAATATCTAAGCCCACCACGGCCGCACCCCGTTTTAATAACGAATCGACACAGGCTCTACCAATCCCTGAAGCCGCACCCGTGACTAAGGCAATTTCCCCAGCAAAGGCAGGCGAGGCTCCACCTTTTTTTAATTTTGCCTGTTCTAATTCCCAATATTCCACCGCAAAGATGTCGCTAGCAGGGAGAGCTTGATAACCACCTAGCATCGTAGATCGCTGGATGATTGCCATCGTGTGTTCGTAGATATCCGCGACAATCTGGGCATCTTTTGCGGATTTACCAACGGTGACTAGCCCTAATTGGCGATCAAGAATTACTCGCGGCGCAGGATCGAGAATGGTGACAGGCTGCGTTGATTCTTGTGACTGTTCGGCAAAATAAGCCCGATATGCCTCTGCATAAGCCTTTACATCCCTTCCAACTAGAGGTAAACGCTTAGTCCGAATCACATGATCGGGAGTAGCACAGCCTTGCTGTGAAATCAGATGTAGATCGTCTCTTTGCCCAAAGGCTAAGTTTGCCTCATTGGTATGAGAACTTAAAACAACAGGGAAGTTGGCAACTTGGGAGACTTCAGCGCGTAATTGCGCGATCGCAGTGGCGATCGCCGTTCGGGCTTCTTCCTTGAGAACCGCTGTTGGAGCGGCAATTTCCCAAGCGTGATGCTGGCGCAAGTAAACTTCAGCGCGATCAACTAAGGCGATCATTCTTTCATAGCATTCGCGAGCAGTTTCCCCAAAGGAGAAAATACCGTGATTCATTAACACCATCCCAATCGTGCGATCGCTCTTCTCCGTGGCAAATTTTTCGGCACAGAGTCGCGCAAGGTCAAATCCAGGCATGACATAGGGAATGATGACGACATCGTCACCATAAATTTCTTTGATGCGTTCCCATCCGTTTGCCGTATTAGTAATGGAAATGACTGCATCAGCATGGGTATGATCGACAAATTTGTAGGGCAAAATCGCATGTAAAATCGTCTCCACCGATGGGGCAGGCGCACTCGCTTTCGTCATTTGGGTTTTCAGTTCGTTCACCATTTGCGAGTCGGAGAGCACCTGTAACTTGGCTAATTTCAATAAATGCGCCATTCTTACGGGGGCGAAACCTGCTTCAGCGATCGTCTCTAAATCCCAGCCACTTCCTTTTACATAGAGAATCTCTTCCTCTTCACCAACTAAATTCTTCTCGCAAATTTTGACGGAAGTATTGCCACCACCATGCAGAACGAGGGATGGATCGCGTCCCAACAATTTTGATGTATATACTCTTAAGCCTAAGTCGGTTTTATATTCTGCCGCCTCGCGATCGCTCCACAAACTTTTCATTGTTAACTCACTTTATAACTACAGCTTAAATACCCAACGTCTAATACCAATTCTCAAAATGGCAACGCCATTTTGGGAATCTCAAAACCTGACTGGGTTTGTTTTTTAATTCACTGAAGTGTTGTCACACTTTCGTGAATTGGTATAAAACCTTACTAAGTAAGGCTTTGGATGGGAATAGATAGCTGTCGCCAAGTATATCAGGACATAAAACCCAATAGAGAGTTACGGCGCTTCGCGCCGTAACTCTCTATTGGGTTTTATGTCCTGACTTAAAGTGAATATAGCTATAATTCACAAAAGTGTTGTCCCACTTTTGTGAATTGGTATTATGGGATGGGATGCTAAGTAGCTGGGCATAATTAAAATCCAGATCTAAAACCTGCGGCGCACGCGCAGCGTGCG
>NZ_ALWB01000085.1 GCF_000332215.1 Pseudanabaena biceps PCC 7429 | reverse complement strand
ATCCTAAGTCAAGTGACCAAGGAAACTCTTGAAAGCGTTGCTTTTCAACGCTTTCAAAAATTTCCTTGGTTTGGGTTTGAGCGCAAAGAACTGTAAATGCATAATTGCTCAGTTTATGATGAAACATCTAAGTAGCTGGGCATAATTAGAACCTAACTTAGTTTTGAACTAAGACCGCAAGGAGTAATCTATTACAATGACCAAAGGCAGATTAGAGGCTTTTAGCGATGGCGTTATCGCCATTCTGATCACGATCATGGTGTTAGAGTTAAAAGTTCCCCATGAATCAACCTTAGAAGCATTACGCCCCTTAATTCCCATATTTCTGAGTTATGTACTTAGTTTTATCTACTTGGGAATCTATTGGAATAATCACCACCATATGTTACAAGCCGTGAGACAGGTTAATGGTGGAGTTTTATGGGCAAATATGCATTTGCTATTTTGGCTATCGCTGATCCCCTTTGTAACAGCATGGTCGGGCGAGAACTTGTTCTCTGCTGTACCAGTTGCACTCTATGGTCTGGTACTGATGATGTCAGCGATCGCTTATTACATTCTGAGCCGTCTATTGATCTCTCATCATGGGCAAGATTCGACATTGGCGATCGCCCTTGGCAAAGATTTCAAAGGTAAAATCTCAGTAGTGATTTATGCCCTAGCAATTCTGCTTTCTTTCCTAAACCCATGGCTCTCTCTAATGTTATATGTTGCCGTAGCAATTATGTGGTTAATTCCCGATCGCCGTATTGAACCCACATTCCGCTCGTAATGGAAGGGTAAAATAATTACCAAAAAGCAAAAAAAGGAGGTAGGTATTAATACAGAGATAAAAGTATCGAACCTAGATC
The DNA here is from genome assembly GCF_000332215.1 of Pseudanabaena biceps PCC 7429. GTDB lineage: Bacteria > Cyanobacteriota > Cyanobacteriia > Pseudanabaenales > Pseudanabaenaceae > Pseudanabaena > Pseudanabaena biceps. Next base: position 14,786 of record NZ_ALWB01000085.1, on the reverse strand, counting down.
ATCTAGGGATCGTGGCAGGAATCATTGATGAGATGGGAATCGAGAAAGAAATAAACATGATAATCGGGAGAAGCTCAAGAGAAAAAGTAAGCGCAGGGATAATCGTCAAAGCGATGCTACTGAATGGCTTAGGATTTGTATCAGCACCCCTGTATATGTTTGGCAAATTCTTTGAAGGAAAAGCAACCGAGCACTTATTGGGGGAAGGAATAACAGCCGAGCAAATCAACGATGACCGCATCGGACAAGTACTAGATGATTTACATGAAGCAGGACTAAGTGAGACATTTTTAGGAATCAGCCTGAAAGCAGTAGCAAAATATGAAATCAAGGTAGAAACAGGACATATAGACTCCACCTCATTTCATGTAGATGGGGAATATGGCAGAGAGGAAGAAGGGAGTATCGAAATCACCCATGGATATTCCCGGGACCATCGACCCGACCTGAAGCAATTTATGATGAACCTGATCTGTGTAGGAGATGGAGACATCCCCGTGATGATGGAAGTGGTAAGTGGGAATCAAGCCGATAAAGCAAGATTTGCAGGATTATTACAAGAATTCAAGGAACAGTGGACATTTGAGGGAATATGCGTAGGCGATGCAGCGCTATACAGTGAAGAAAATCTGGTAGCAATGACAGGGCTAAAATGGCTAACCAGAGTACCATTAAGCATCAAAGCCGCCAGTGAAATGGTGTCAAGCACAACTAACCTCCAAGAAAGTAAATTTAAGGGATATAGTACAGCCGAATCTGTGAGTGAGTATGGTGGGGTAAGGCAACGATGGATATTAGTTGACAGTCAAGCAAGACGTAAGTCAGACATCAAAAAATTAGACAAAAAGCTTGAGCAAATTCAGCAAAACTGTCATCAAGAGTTACAGGTTTTGGCGAGACAGGATTTTGCCTGTGCTGCTGACGCGATCGCTGCTGCTGAAAAATTATCAACCCAGATGAAATGGCACCAACTCGACCATATTCAGACAGTAGAAAAACCCCATTATGCCAAACGGGGTAAGCCACAACCTGATGCTATACCTACCAGTATTAGTTATCGGATTACCGCGACGGTAATTCCTATAGATTCAGAAATCTTGGCTCAGCGACAGCGCTGTGGCAGGTTTATTTTAGCCACGAATATTCTCGAACCCTTACAATTCACAGCTGATGATGCTTTACGGGAATACAAGGCTCAGCAGGCTACTGAGCGTGGTTTTCGTTTCCTCAAAGATCCTTTGTTTTTTACTTCCAGTGTTTTTCTCAAGTCTGCTAAACGCATTGAGGCTTTGGGCATGATTATGGTGCTTTGCTTGCTCGTTTATAATTTAGCCCAACGTCAACTCAGACTTGCCTTAGCTATCGCTCAAGATACTATTCCTAATCAATTGGGTAAACCCACTAATTCTCCAACTTTGCGTTGGATTTTTCAATGTTTTATGGCGGTTCATTTAGTTTCTTTTCAGGGACTCTCTCAAGTTGTTAATTTGTCTACTCTTCGCCTTCATATTTTAAAATTCTTTTCTTCTGCCTGCCAACGCTACTATCTCCTCCCTGAGCCTCTTTCCTAATTGTTTTTCCACTTCCATTACGAGCGGAATATGGGTTTTAATTTTCTCTGCATCCTTATCCGAAATTATTAGATCAAACTCGACTTCAAGAGCAGACACATAAAGCCCAGCATCGAAATGATCGTACACATTGATATCAGAAAACTTGATATCAGGACTTAATTCATATATAGGGATGCCAATTTGAGAAATGAGTATCGAGATTGAAGTTACAGCTATAGGTATAAAAGGCTCAGAAAAGTTCTGGCAAGCCCACCTCTCGATAGCATCAGCATCAGTCAAGAAAGGTTGTTCTCGGTCCATTTTCCAACCAAGGATAAATACAATCGAACAGCCAAAGATTAAAGCGGGGATTGAAATAATAAGTCCCATTAGAAAACTTCGTTTTTCATTCTTAAGGATTAATTTAAGTGATTCCTAACTTAGTGTTGCAAAACAATTACAGACTCAAACTTTACGAAGATAAGCTACCGCAGAACCTACTCTAAGTCAAACGCGATCGCATCAACAATCGATCTTCTAAAGGCGATCGCTAGTAATGTGAGTCGTGATTTTTAGGCGATCGTATCAACAATCGATCTTCTAAAGGCGATCGCTATTATTGTGAGTTATGAGTTCTAGGCGATCACCTCAATTATCTATCTACTAAAGGTTTGCGGTATTGCGATCGCTTTAAAATATTGTCATAGCTAAAGGTTGCTGACTTTCGCCATCTTTAAGGCTCACTCCATTCTTCCAAAGTTCATATTCGCTAATATCAATATCTTCATTCCAAACCAAACCATAACCACCAGACTCAATCTTAAAGTTTTTGAAAAAGCTAGGATTTCGTAATGGAGCAAACATTTCTTTACCTAATAAATGAGAGATATCATACTTCTTAAATTCATTTTGGCTAAACTCAATCAATAAAGTGTGATCGTCAATGGCTTGAGCAGAAACAATTTTAGGTGGTTTCATAGAAAGCGTCTTAGTTACTTTAAAGGTGGTAGCTTACAAAAATCTTGGGTATTCCACATATTTAGCAGTTCATTTTGATACAGCTTAGCCCATTCTATTACTAACTTTTCCGCCCGACTTGGTAAATCTCCTTCAATGATTTCCAGAGATTCGATACTAATCAAAGCGTTGAACTCGCCATAAATTGCATGAAAATGTGGTGGTGGATGATCTCCAAAAAAGACCTTGATAGTTATCCCGTAAAACCTTGTTACTTCTGGCATACAGACTCCTCAACTCTTCTTATATTCTAGCTGAATTAATTTTTGCTTAACCTATACAAGCCCTAATGATGATGCAACCAAATGCCCACAGGCAAAGCCCGAAAATGCCACAGCATTTAAACCTTGTCCAGGGAAAGTACTATCACCGACACAATATAAATCGGGAATCGAAGTCCGATTAAAAGGCATTCCCAAAAGCCCTAGAGGCTTACCCGTAGGAATTGGTCCATAGGTTCCATCTGCACGACCGAGGAAGCGACGATGACTGCGGGGTGTACCCACTTCTTGATAGTCGAGGCAATCTTCTAGTTTAGGGAAAACTGCTAAGAGGCGATCGCATAATTTTCTCGCCGCTTCATTTTTCTTCGCTTCATATTCTGAAGCAGATAAATCTTCCCATTCGCTCATCCAGCTAGGCGTGAAAGTATGCACAATATGATAGCCTTCAGGTGCAAGGGAGCGATCGAGTAGCGTCGGAATCGATACAAAAATTGTGCCTTGTTCATTCTGCATATCGTTCCAATCTTCGAGCAAAATATGGTGACAGGCAGCATCATCGGGAATTGCGGCAGCCTCGACACCGAGATGTAAACTCAGGAAACTAGGGGATTTTTGATAACGCGATTGCCATCCCTTTTCGCCATTGGGTAAAGGCTCATCCTTGAGTAAGTTTCCAAAAGTATCCCAACGTGTGGCATTGGAAACTACTTTTTTAGCATAGAGAACTTCCCCATTCGCCAGTTTGACCCCGATCGCACTTTTACCAGACTTTGCTTTGGGAATGATCTGGGTAACTCTTGCCCCATAGCGAATTTCTCCTCCTGCTTTGTCTAAACCTTCAGCCAGTTTTTCGGCAATCTTGCCCACGCCACCGACGGGATAGTTAATACCGCCATAATGGCGATCGCTAAACACCATCCCTGCATTAATCGCTGGTGTGCGATCGGCGGGAACCACTGACCAGCAATAGCATTCCATATCAATGAATTGCAACAACTCAGGATCGCGTATATATCTTTTAGCGATATCTCCTGCGTTTTGGGGCAGATAAGCAGCTAAACCCAGACAAGCAAGGGGATTCTGGAAAAATACGCGCATCAAGTAGCGCCATTCTTCTAGAGAAAGCAACTCGATCGCATTTAAGCAATTAAAAATCTTCCAACATTCATCGTAGAACTTACGAATCCCCTCACGCTCATGGGGAAAGCGATCGCCTAATTCTTGTAGAAATTTTTCATAATCTCGATGCACTTCGATTTCCAGATTATTCGGCAAATGGTAATGGATCTGCACAGGGTCGGGAATCGTCTCCATCTTCATATTCACCGCCGCCAACGCACGGGTGAGGAGATTTGTCGTACCGCGATCGCCAAAGCCAAAAATCATCGATGCGCCCACATCAAAGCGGTAGCCATTGCGCTCAAAGTAGCCACCACTACCCCCCGCAATCAAATAGCTTTCAAGGACAATTACGCTTGCCCCCTTCGCCGCCAATTGCGTTGCGGTGACTAAACCGCCAATCCCTGAGCCAATTACAATTACATCCGCATCGAGTGTTTGCGCCATTACATTTCTTAGTCAAAACCTATCTTCAACTATATATTGCTTTGCACTTCAAATGGGCATTTCATTGACAAGACAATGCAAATGCATTACTTTTGGTACAGCATTAACCGTCAAAAATTGCTATGACTGTAATACTAGCTCCATGTTCAGAATCTACGCTTACCGATCGCTATCAGACCACAATTCCTGATCCGATCCGTAAAGCTCTGGGCTTAAATAAACGCGATAAAATTTTCTATACCATTGAGCCAGATGGTCGAGTCGTGATTTCGCGTGCTGACCAAACCGAGAACGATCCCATCATTGGGCAATTTCTGGATTTTCTAGCTCATGATATTGAGAAAAATCCTCAGCACTTACAAGCTTTAAATTCTGATTTGGTAAATCATGTTCAGTCGCTGGTCGCTGACATTGATCTTAATCTAGATATACCGCTATCGGATGAGGATGAATAAATTTGTCTACCCATCAACCGCTAGTCATCAATGGATGGAACATATTTGCTCATCCTCTATTTTTGAATCAGTTTGAAGAACTTCTAAAACAAGTCGAAGAATTACGCCAGAAGTATCCCAATGATTACAAGCAGAAAAATGCCGCAAAGCGCCTAGCCGCGATCGCCAAATTAGCATTTGAGGTAATTCCTCAAGACCCCACTCGCAACGAATATCGCCAAGGTACAACCCTTGGCAATGAGTATAAGCATTGGTTTAGAGCTAAGTTTTTTCAGCAGTACCGACTATTTTTTCGATATCACCTTGACAGCAAAATTATTGTTTTCGCTTGGGTAAATGATGAGGGCTCTAAGCGAGCCTATGAAAGTAATACAGATGCATATCGAGTTTTCAAGAAGATGCTCGAAAGTGGACATCCTCCAGATGATTGGAATGATCTACTCAAAGAATCAAAAGATGCAACTCATCGTCTAGAAAGGTTAGATAGAGAAATCAATTGATATCCAAAAATTGTAGAGTTGTCACAATAAACTTGAAACGATTTGCTGAAACAACTAACAAAGCACTTATAAAATATTCAGTTTTAAGATTGGATAAGGACTAGTGACGCAGACAATTAAGTAAAAAGCTAATGGCGTTATCTGCTTGTGTACTATCTCTTTTATTGGCATTATGTATTTTTGTACAACTTGCTTTATTGAAAAGAGATTACCTTTACTTATTAGGTTTTTCATAGACTTTTCCTCCTTGACTATTATGTGACTGTAGGCTTTTCGCTTTTTGTATCGATTTAAGCTTGAGATAATCAATAATCGGTGTAGGTATAGGATTTTTACTATGAGCTTGCGTCACGAAGTACTTCCCCTCAGAGAGGCTTTTGGAAACTTAGAAGCAAAAAGTTTGGTTCTTAAACATTCCTATCAACATATTAGCACAAACTTATATTTTTCAGGATTGTGATGCCATTTGATGGTTGCGATAACTATACCCTTTGTCTGCTAATCTGAGAAATGGTATCTAACATACAAAAATTGCATCATGGCCGATCGCCAAATCCTGCTTGACTTTGAAAAGCCCATCGTTGAACTAGAAAACCGTATCGCCCAAATCCGCGAGCTCGCGAATGAAAACGATGTCGATATGGTCGAGCAGATTAGCCTTTTAGAGCAACGTGCGGAGCTTTTGCGACGTGAAATATTTTCAGGCTTAGGCGCAATGCAACGGATGCAGATCGCGAGGCATCCCCGTCGTCCTAGCACCCTTGACTATGTGCAAGCTATTACCGATGAGTGGATGGAGTTGCATGGCGATCGCCGAGGTAATGACGATCCTGCCTTAGTTGGTGGACTAGCCCGCATTAGCGATCGCCCAGTGGTAATTTTGGGGCATCAAAAGGGGCGCGATACCAAAGACAACATGACCCGCAATTTTGGGATGGCATCCCCTGGAGGCTACCGTAAGGCGGCACGTCTGATGGATCATGCCCATCGGTTTAACTTGCCGATTATCACCCTGATCGATACTCCTGGAGCATACCCTGGGGTTTCGGCGGAGGAGCAGGGACAAGGTGAAGCGATCGCTGCAAATTTACGCCAGATGTTTGGGCTAAACGTACCAATTATTTGCACGGTAATTGGAGAAGGCGGCTCGGGTGGAGCCTTGGGGATCGGCATTGGCGATCACATTATGATGTTTGAGAATTCCGTCTATACGGTTGCGACACCTGAGGCTTGTGCGGCGATCCTTTGGCGCGATTCGGCAAAGGCGGGTAAGGCAGCCGAAGCTTTAAAAATTACCGCCCCCGATCTATTGCGCTTGGGGATCGTTGACTATGTGATCAGCGAACCTTTAGGTGGGGCGCATCGATCGCCTCTGAAGTCTGCGGAAAATCTGAAGGCGGCACTTGTGGAAAATCTTGATCGCTTAAGTAAGTTGCCAGTCGAGGAGTTGCGAGAGCTACGCTATCAAAAATTCCGCAAGATGGGCGTATTTCTAGAGTCGTAGTGGGGTTCATAAATTTAATAGGTATATATTAGTAGGTATATAATTGAGGCGATCGCACTTGACTTAAAATGGCGCACGCTTCTTTTCGCTTTCGGTGGCAATGGATTGCCAGTGGAATTGGCATCCTCCTGCTCATCAGTATTGTCGGAATTGCGCTCCACGCTGTGACACGCCTTTCCTCCATCCTGTCGCCACTCTCCGAACCTACCTGCTGCCAACACCCAGCGGATCCACACTTGCCTGTGCGTGATGTCCAACTAACTACCACAGATCGCCTGTCGCTCACCTGCTGGTATCTGCCATCGCATAATCGTGCGGCTGTCATCCTAATGCATGGTGAAGGGGGCAATCGCACGGCGATGCTGCCTCACATCGCCATGTTGACGCAACAGGGTTACGGAGTCTTAATTTGCGATCGACGAGCCCATGGTGCAAGTAGCGGTTCACAACGATCTTGGGGCTGGCTGGATGTCACAGATATTGCACCCATGCTGAACTATCTCCAACACCAGCCTGATGTTGATCCGCAGCGTATCGGAGTATTCGGGTTTTCGATGGGTGCCCAAATTGCGTTGCGGGCTGCGACCCAGTATCCTGCGATTCATGGGGTCGTTGCTGATGGGGCAACTCCCGCCACCGTGGGCGATCTCTTTCCACCAGTAGCTGTGACGGATTGGCCGCGTAGCGCGATCGATTGGCTTGATAACTGGTTTGTGGATCGTTTTTTAGAGCGAACATTACATATTCCCCTCCCTATGTCTGTGGTCGATTCCCTCGCGCACCGTCCTGCCATTCCGCTCTTGCTGATTGCTACTGGACAAACAGGACATGGGCGTGAACTACGCCAAGTGAAGTGGTTTGCTGCTGTCGCTCGTAACCCAAAAGATGTGGATGTATGGGAACTTCCTGATGTTGGACATGGGGAAGGGCTTGCCAAGTATCCGAGTGAATATCGCCAACGAGTCATCCATTTTTTTGATCGTGCATTGTTATACTAATTCACAAAAGTGTTGTCACACTTTCGTGAATTAAAAACTAAACCTAGTAAGGGCTTTCAATTTACAGTGCTTTGCGCTCAAACCCAAACCAAGAAGATTTTTGAAAGCTTTGCGAAGCAAAGCTTTCAAAAATCTTCTTGTAGTTCGTTTGATCGATAATTGGTATTAGAAGTTCGGTTAAATACGGTTTTCCGCATCAAAAGCCTTTGGGGATATCGGTAAAAATATATTTAGATCTTTTTACCGATATGCTCAAAGGCATTGATTATGTTTAACCTTGGCGAACTTAACTCCAGTAACAATCTTTTACTTGATTACCTCAAGAAACAATCACCCGAGACATTAGCCACTGTCGCTCAGTCAGTAACACCAGAAGCGCAGCAGATTATCAATCAAAACATTCAAAATTTGCTAGGTATATTGCCCCCACCTCATTTCAATGTCAGTATCACCACTGACCGTGAAAACTTAGCAGGACTGATTGGCTCAGCGATGATGACAGGCTATTTTATTCGTCAAATGGAGACCAGAATGCAGTTAGATCATTCCCTATCCTCTGTGTCGAGTCCTGAATAAAAATACCAAATTAAGAAATGGCGTAGCCATTTCTTAATTTAAAAACCCTTACTAAGTTTAGTTTTCAATTCACGAAAATGTTGTCACATTTTCGTAAATTGATATAACGTCAGTTCGGGTTAAGCTGGCAAATTTTCAAAGCCCAAAAGTAAAAGCCTTGCATAGCAAGGCTTTTACTTTTGGGCTTTGAGAAAGGGTTTGCTACGCAAACCCTTTCTCAAGGCTCATTTCAAATTATCCAGAACTCACGTTACTTATGCTTCGAGTGAAAACGAATACCCAAGAACACATCGTACAAAAAGCCAGCTAGATCGGGCATCTTGAAAATCCCTAGGGTCTGTGGTGAGCCATTAGCATCGAGCAATGGCTTCATTTGATAGTAGGCACTCTCATAATAGTACCAAGGTACATTTGGCCATAAATGGTGAACTAAATGGTAATTCTGACCTAAAAGTAAGATATTGAGAAACTTACTGGGATAAACGCGAGCATTTTTCCAACGCGATCGCTCTACAAAAGGACGATGGGGAAGGTAATCAAAAAACAAGCCGAGCAAAAGTCCCATCACGGCCGCTGGAACAAACCAGAAGTTCATCATGTAGCCCAGAAATCCATAGTGATAGCCGACAAAAATCGTCGCTACCACGATCGATCTGCTGATCGCCCATTCCAACAATTCGTAATTACGCCACAGACGACGCTGGAAAAAGAAAACTTCATGATAGAAAAATCGCGCGGCAATCAACCACAATGGTCCACCCGTAGAAACAAAGTGATCTGGATCATCCTCTTCATCATTTACATGGGCATGGTGCTGCATATGGACGCGAGTAAATACGGGAAATACAAATCCTTGTAAGATAGCAGCAATATGTCCGATCGCCGCATTCACAATACGATTGGGGTGAGCGACATTATGACAGGCATCGTGGATGACGGTTCCCAATACATAGAGCGCCGAAAAATTACAAAGAAATACTAGCCAGTGTGCCCAGCCCCATACCCAATACCCTGTCGTTGATGCAGTTGCTAAAACAATTGAACCTAGTAGCAGTAGTATTGTTGGATTAAATCCCTGTGCTGCGCCCATCAGACCGATTGGAACAGTTAGGGCTCTGCCCTGCTGCTGCATTGTGTCACTCCTTTCTCAAATTTCCTATCTTTAACTATTTTCAACAAGCGGCTGTGCGCCATGAACTGAGAGCTATTGGCTTACAAGTTACATGAATCAAATATTTTTGATTGTTGCGTTTTATTACATTTTTTATTATCCTCTATGCTACCGATAATAGAGCGAGATTGCAACTTTGATTTTGAGGCAATAACAAATTTTTTGATGCTTTCTCCTAATCCCCGTGAATAATTGGTGCTGAGCGACTTTAGCGATCGCCACCAATGGTTAATTTTGTAATATCTATTTTTCTGACTTTCTGACGGAAGGGGAGAAGCTTGGTTTACTCAGAAATTTTACTCAGAAATTTTACTCAGAAATAAGGTTGGTGGATTTGGCGGTCTTGAGAATAGCGAAAAAACATATTTCTTAACAATTGCCTAGAATATATTTACTGATCGCCTCAACCTTGGATCTATGTACGCCTCTAATCCCGAATTAATTCTGATTGTTGATGATACGCCCGTTAATTTAGAAGTTATTTCTGATGCCCTGATTAATGCCAAATTTGAAGTCGCGATCGCTCTTAGTGCCGAACGCATGTTTAAACTGCTGCAAAGACAATCTCCCGATCTGATCTTGCTAGATGTAGAAATGCCAACAATGGATGGATTTGAAACTTGCCAGAAATTGAAATCCATGGAAAGTTGCAAGGAAATCCCCATAATTTTTATGACGGGGCTATCCGATACGGAAAGCAAGACAAGAGGGCTCGAATTAGGAGCTGTAGACTATATTACGAAACCTTTTCAGGAAGCTGAGGTATTGGCGCGCATCAAAAATCATTTACAACTACGGCGCTTAACAAAAAACTTAGGGCAGCAAGTATACCAACGCACGATCGAGCTGGAAAAGGCAAACCAACAACTTGCTGAATATTCTTACACTTTAGAACAAAAAGTCCAAAGGCGCACGCAGCAACTACGCCGTAACGAACAACAACTACTTTTTTTTGTAGAACATACGCCAGTAGGCGTTGCGATGTTAGATCGACAGATGCGCTATTTAGTCGCTAGTAAGCGATGGTTAAGCGATTATCAATTGGAATCTTTGCCGATTAGCTGCTCTCACTATGATGTTTTTCCAAACATCTCTCCGCATTGGCGAGATGCGTATCAAGCGGGGCTAGAGGGAATTGTGACGAGGAATGAAAAGGATCTTTATGTTCGCCCCGATGGAACTCAAGAATGGCTACGCTGGGAAGTTCGTCCTTGGTACGATGAAACTGACTCCATTGGCGGAATTATTATATTTGGGGAAATTATTACCGATCGCGTCTGTACCGAAATCGCTCTACAGGAACTCAACCAATCCTTAGAAACAAAAGTAAAGCAGCGGACAGAAAAACTCCAAGCCAGTGAGGAACATAATCGCGCCTTGATTTCCGCTATCCCCGATCTATTGCTGCGGGTAAGGCGCGATGGCACCTATATGCCGATGTTCTCTGCTGGTCAGTTAGATGTGGAACCCACCGATCACCCTCTTTATCAGGACTTACCCCTTGAACTGCAACAAAACAAGCTAAATGCCATTGAAAAGGCGATCGCTACCAATAGGTTACAGGTCTACGAGCAACAATTTATCAAGAATGGTCGCCAATATTATGAAGAAGTGCGGATTACACCTATTAGTCAGGAATATGTTTTACTGATGGTGAGAGATATTAGCGATCGCAAAATCGTAGAACAAAAACTGAAATCTGAGAGTTTAAGGTTGCAAGTTGCCCTAGAAGCGGCGGAAATGGGAACTTGGGAATCAAACTTGGACAAGGGTTACTGGTCTGAGCGCACAGAAGAAATCTTTGGCTTTGCTCCTGGTCAATTTTCTGGCGATCGGGAATCTTTTCTGAAGTTAGTTTATATTGAGGATCAAGAGCGGGTATTTAAAGCCCTGCACCATAGCTTTACCACCCATTCTCCATACAAAATCGAATATCGCATCAATTATCTTAATAGGGAAATTCGCTGGATTGCGGTAAGTGGGAAAGTCGTTGAGACCGAAGACGGCGAAGGTTTTCGGATCATTGGAGTCGCGATGGATATCACCGATCGTAAGCAATCAGATCTCGAAAGAGAAAAACTTTTACAAAATCTATCGCAGGTAAATAGTGAATTGGAACAGGCGAACCAACGATTGGCAGAATATTCACAAACCTTAGAAAATCGTGTAGAGGAGAGAACTGTCGCCCTAAAATCAGCCCAAGAGCGGATCATCGCTCAAGAAAAACTAGCTTCCCTTGGTACGCTTACGGCTGGCGTTGCCCATGAATTACGCAACCCTCTCAATTTTGTCAAAAATTACGCTGAAGGTTCTATCGAACTAGCGCAAGATCTTCTCGACGCGCTGCAACCGACGATGCAATCTGATGACCCTACATCTCAGGTTATAAAAGCTTTGATTGATGATTTGCAGGAAAACGCCAGCACCATCTGTCGTCATAGCCAACGCGCAGCCGAGATCATTACCAGTATGATGCAACATGCTCGCACCGATATTGACAATCACTGTACCCAATTCACCCAAATCAATGAATTACTTAAGGAAGCCATCAATTTGTCATTTCATAGTAAATTTACCAGCGATGATGACTTTTTAGTAACTCTTAATACTAACTACAGTCCCGATGTCGATATTGTGGAGGTAATTCCTACCAATCTCATCCGAGCTTTCATTAATTTAGTTGATAATGCCTGTGATGCAATTCGTTTAAAACTTTTGGAATTAACTAGAAATAATTTGCGGATTGACTCAGAATATAAACCGACCCTCACAGTTTCGACAAGAATGGTTAGCGATCGCGTAGAAATTCGCATACATGACAATGGATATGGTATCGCACCAGAAATCCTATCTAAAGTCCTCGATCCTTTTTTCACAACTAAACCCCCTGGAGCAGGGACAGGACTAGGGCTTTCTCTTACCCATGACATTATAGTTAAGCAACATCAAGGCTCCTTAGATATCGTTAGTAATTTAGGTGAATTTACTGAGGTTACGATCACCTTACCTCAATAATTGATCAACTAAAATATCCAGCAAATTCCCAAAGACCACAAGCTAAAATTTGCTAGAAATCTTCTTAAATTAATGTTTCCAACAGGATTTTAACTTTTATTTCAGATTAAAGTACTACGGAAGCTTGGTCATAGCAAAATAAGAGCTAATGGGATTGGCTTTAATTTTTATATCAGCCTGTGCTAAGGTGAAAACCGCTATAGTTGATGGGGGCTGTCGAAACTAATATTAATCGAGCCATGAAAAATAAATTAAATTTGGTTCTTGTGGTTGATGATGAGGTGGAAATCCAACGTCTCATGCAGCAGCGTTTTAGAAAAAGAATCCAAGCGGGTGAACTTAATTTTCAATTTGCTCAAAATGGGGTAGAAGCACTTCAGATATTGCAAAGCAGCGCAATTGATATGGTTCTAACAGATATCAGAATGCCAGAAATGGATGGGTTGACTCTACTTTCTAAGCTAGCCGAGATCGATCGCCCTCTCAAAGCTGTAGTGGTTTCCGCCTATGGGGACATGAAAAATATTCGGACAGCGATGAATCTTGGTGCTTTTGATTTTTTGACAAAGCCCATTAATTTTGAAGATATGGAGGTAACCATTAATAAAACGCTGACCTTCGTTCATCATTTGCAGCAGCAACAACAAAATCTGCAAGAAGCGCAGGAGCGGTTGCATAATTTAAGCTTTTACGATCAATTAACGGGAATTCCCAACCGTAACGGGCTGATCAAACAGGTTGCCCTCGGCATCGACTTTCAAAAATCTCATCAAAAAGACTTTGCCCTGTTGGTAATTGATATTGAGCGATATGCAATTATTAAATCTGGATTTGGTCACGCTGTGAGCGATCGCTTATTAGTTGAAGTTGCTCGTCGCTTAGAACAATGGAAGGCTCCCTCAAAAATATTAGCTCGCCTAGAAAATAACGAATTTGCTATTTTTTTCCAACCCCTAGAAAGTCTAGAAGTTGTAGAAGTATATATCAAAGAACTCCATCAATTGTTTGAATATCCCATTGAACTAGAGGAGATTAGCATATCCTCACTAATCCATATAGGCGTTGCCTTAAGCGATATTGTCTATGAGAAGGCTGAAGATCTGCTCCAAGCTGCAGATACAGCTAATAATTATGCTCGATATGGCTCTGGGACAAGAACAGTCTTTTTTCATCCAAGTATGCAGCAGACAGCTATACAGCGACTAAATCTAGAAGTGAACTTGCAAGAAGCGATTAAATCCGAGCAATTGCAAGTCCATTACCAACCTATTTTTGCCCTAAATTCAGTCAAGATTGTGGGCTTTGAAGCTTTAGTGAGATGGCAGCATCCAACCCAAGGGTGGATATCTCCCTTAAAATTCATTCCTCTAGCTGAAGAGACGGGACTGATTGTCTTACTTGGTAATTGGGTATTACTTGAGGCTTGTCAGCAGATGGGGCGATGGCAAAAAGAATTTGCGGATATCTGCCCTGATTATATAAGTGTTAATCTTTCGGGATTACAGTTAGTGAGCCCCACATTACTGCAAAATATTGATAAAAATCTGATGGACGCGGGCTTGAGTGGAGAGAATTTAGTTTTAGAAATTACCGAAACAGTTTTAATGGAAAATATCCGAGATGCGATCGATATTCTCCGAAATTTACGCGAACGGAAGATTGGGTTATCGATTGATGACTTTGGCACGGGTTACTCCTCACTATCCTATCTGCAATCATTACCTTTAACCGCCTTAAAAATTGATCGATCTTTTATTCAGAATATTGAAACGAATCAAACTAATCTAGAAATTACTGCCACGATTATTGGTTTAGCTAAGCGTTTGGGCTTAAAGGTGATAGCTGAAGGGTTAGAAACGGAATTACATATTGAGATTTTATCTTCTCTTGACTGTGACTACGGACAGGGATTTATCTTTTCCCGTCCGATGTCTGCAAATGCGGCGACGGAACTAATTGCGGCGCAATCTATTGATTATTAGTCAGACAATTGTGTTAAGCAACTAGGAATAAGACTGTGGCGCACGCTGCGCGTGCACCACAGTCTTTAATCTGGATTTTAATTATGCCCAGCTACTTAGGGCTTACTGAAAAAGCAAGAAAAGCATACAAGCAATGGTTTCCAAGGAGATCGAAAACTGATAAAATGCAAGAAAAGCAGGAAAAGCAAGTAAAACCCTTGCACAAATAAAATTTCATGTACCGAC
>NZ_ALWB01000084.1 GCF_000332215.1 Pseudanabaena biceps PCC 7429 | reverse complement strand
CATAGGTAAGCAGTTAAACATAATTAAAAAACAAAACCAGAGAGCGTACCGCCCGCGCAGCGGGCGGCACGCTCTTCTAGGTTTTAAGTTGACCTTAGGGTACACAAAGGATTTAAATTTCTTCCAATACCTTAAAGCGAACGTGATTGAGCGCGAGTTCGCCAATGGAATAGGGTTGGGGTTGAATCGTTTCAAAGAAAATCCCTTTGCCAATTTCCACATGGTACCAAGGTAAGCCCATAAACCAGCGAGTAGGATAGGGACGATGACCTGTATCATCGGGATTGGATTCCATTGGCAACCAACCAATACTAGGAATATAGAATTCAATCCAAACGTGGTTGTAATACTGATTGAGGGGGATATTCATCACCTGATCATTTTCATGGGGGCATTTATAACGTCCCACGGTTCGGCAAGCAATTCCATTTAAGCGCGTTAGGGCTAGCAATAGACCCACATACTCCCCACAGGAGCCAGTTCCTCTAACAAGCACTTCTTCAGGTGATGCAATGTAGGGAGTGACGCGATAGGCGAGCTTATCGTAGACATAATCGCGAATCAGTAGCATCTTCCGTAAAATATTAGTTTCATTGCCCACGGCTTCTCTGGCGGCGGCTTGGATGAGCGGGTTATCCATACTCAAGCCATCGTCATCGATAAGATACAGCTTCTTCATGTCCTCAGATAGTTCGGGGACAAAATCTACTTCACTATCCTTTAGCTCGTATTTAATTGCCCGCAATTCTAAAGTTGCTTTCCAGCCAAACATTCGCGCTTCCTCTGGCTTGAGGTTACCTAGCTTAAAAGCGGCGACCCGCTGACCATCGACAATTTCTTCTTCAAAAGGAATGCCAATCGGTTCGATCGCTAATAATTTTTGGCGATAGTTATCGGTAGGGTAGGCAACTCTCCATGTGAGGTTATAAACGGAAGTAGGCTCTTCCGAAGACAGCTCTTCAAGGTAGATCATCTCTACTTTGTAGCCATTGGTGAGGGTATAGTTTAGCTTGCCATCTTTGTACTGATTGAATTTGAGACGATGGATAAAGGTTTTTTCGCGTGCCGCCACCGAAAAGGGTTCGTCTAGATCGTTGGGATTTTCGCGAATATAGTTTTCATCACCTGAGTAAACTACATATAATTCATTGTCCAAAAAACCTAAGCCCACAGGATTGGGGAAGGGGGTTAAACCTCGATGTAAAATTTCGCCTGTTTTGGCATTCATGCGATACACAGTTTCTTCCGTGCGATCGCTGACCCATAGTTCTTCACCTACCAAGGCTAGGGCTTCAAAGCCTGCACCTGGAGCATCCATAATCCTGAGCAGGGTGCGAGTAGCCCGGCCAAAGACAAATATTTTGCCAACTTCGCTAGAACTTACATACACGCCACCTTCGGATACTGCAATGCCATCGATTTTGTTAGGCAGTTCCATAAATGGTTGCAGCTCGAAATCAACCATGTTGCAATAGTAAATTCCATTGTTCTTGGTAATCCACAAGGTTTCCCCAGCGATCGCCAAACCCGTTGCATCACGAAACTCTGAGGCGGTGTAGTTATTTAGTACCGTTGCGCCTTCTGACCACGGATCGATTTTAAGGAGGTGACCTTGATAGGCATCGACGCAAATTATGTAAGGCTTGTGATTACTGATATCAATACTTACATCACTTACATCGCTTACATTGCTTGAGGTTTGCCACACTAAACCGTGAAGGTTATAAGCGCCAATAGGATAAATCGTGCTTGGTAGGCTAGGCATAGGGTATTAGACAGGTGATTTATGCGGATAATTTAGAAAGATTTTGGACTTTCTGCCAGCTTTGATCTGACTTTAAAAGCAGTATTAGTTCCGTAGCGAAGGCAACAGAAAGAAATCGTTTCAGGGTTGGAGCTAAGAGGATTTATGATATCACCCCAATCTTATAGGTAGCTGGACATAATTAAAACCCAAAAGCATCTGGCTCAAGCCGTGCTTGTGCCAGATGCTTTTAATTTATGTCCAGCTAGCAGTTTTCATACTCCCTTCCCAGTGAAAAATTAGACGTTGCGGCGCTTCGCGCCGCAACGCTAATTGTTGGTTTTTGATGTCTATTTCTTTGGTGGGAAGGGAGTATGTTACTTTGGTTGGTTGGGGCGGTTAATAAATACAGCCACAGCTTATTCGCTAAATTATGTTCTTCACACTCTGGATTGTAAATGAGGCAATATTCTCTACTCACAAGCATTTTGTATCTAATCGGCCCAATGCTGATTATCGTTAGCCATATCGGTTCATTACTTGTATTAGTAACTGGTTTGTCTTGGGGGGCGATCGCATGGATGGTACTGCTATATTTTGTGCGGATGCTGGCGACGACAGGTATTTATCATCGCTTACTCACCCATAAAAGCTATCAAGCCCCTGCCCCCCTCCTATGGTTGGGATGTCTGATCGCCTCTTCCGCAGGACAGATGGGACCAAGTTGGTGGAAAGCTCACCATCTGATGCACCATCAACATTCAGATCACGATCGCGATCCCCATTCTCCCTATTATCCCAATGCTGGAGTTAAAGGGTTTTATTGGGCTCAAGGCGGATGGCTGCTATCTTCGCAGTTTTTTCCCTCCAAATTGCCCGTTGATGTAGAAGGCGATCGCGTTTTAAGAGCGATCGATCGCTTGCATTTTGTTCCTTTAGTTGCGCTTGGTGCGATTTCTTACTACATCGGCGGACTGGAATATCTGGGTGCGTTCTTTTTAAGCACCACCTTGTTATTTCATGGTGTACAAACTGTAAACTCCCTCAGCCATCTGATCGGCGATCGCCCATTTATTACCGACGACCATAGTCGCAATAGTGCCTTCGTTGCCTTCTTGACTTTGGGTGAGGGTTGGCATAATCTCCACCATGCTTTCCAATTCTCAAGTCGTCATGGGATCACGATTTGTGATAATCGGGTTAGCTATTTGCCCGATCCGACTTTTAGCTTCATTAAGCTACTAGAGTTTTTTAAATTAGCCTCAAAGCTAAGACTACCAAGTGAAAAAGAATTGTTAGCAAGATCTAATCGGCACAAATCGCAGGATTTAGAATTGGCGATCGCGGTAAAAACAACTGCTGATTCTTAATCGATTCTCTACTGTATCTCTGGGTATAAACCGCAAAAGATAAGTGGCGGCGCGAAGCACCGCCACTTATCTTTTGCGGTTTGATTTGTTTTATACCAAAGCTCACAATGGCGTAGCCATTGTGAGCTTTGGTATTAGCTATATTTAGCGAAAGCGCGATCGCCAGATTCTTTGATATTCGCCATCATTTAACCCTCCCGAAGTATTGAAATTATTGGCTTGAATGGATTGGTTGAGTGCGGCAATGCGATCTTCAGTGGCTGGGTGAGTACTGAGAAAGGCAGGAACATTGCCACCTCCAGCACTAACTAGCTTTTGCATAAAGGCGGGCATGGCTCTCGCTGCGAAACCAGCTCTAGTAATATTTTGTAAGCCTCGGCGATCGGCTTCAAATTCTGCTTCGCGACTGTTGGGTAAACGTAGGGCTAAATCTACACCAATCCCGACGATGCGATCATCACCAACTCCCGCGATATTAGCAATTCCCTGAGCGATCGCCATTTGCTTCATTTGCTCTAGAGAATGACGAGCCGAAATATGTCCCATTTCATGACCGATCACACTGGCTAGTTGAGCTACGTTATCTGCTGCGGCGATCGTCCCTGTATTAATGTAAACAAAGCCACCCATGGTGGCAAAAGCATTGAGATTTTTGTCATCAACCACACGAAACGTGTAGGGAATATTGGGGCGATCACTAGTGGGAATGAGGATTTGTCCGAGGCGATTCACTAGGGCATTTGCCGCAGGATCGCGACTGATCCTGACTTCTTGTTGGATTTGACCGTCAATTTGTTTGCCTAAAGTAACTTCGTCATTATCCCCAATACTAGAAAGTTGAATAACTTGAATGGCTGAGGGCAAAATGCGAAACAAGTCAGAAAAGTCTAAGGCATTGGCAATAAAAGGATTCAGAGTGACTGCTAACAGGATCGACATCACTAAAGCGATCGCCAATTTCCCGTAACTTTGCAATTCTTGGTGAATCGATACTCCAAATTTTTGACTCCTAAATTTTTGGCTCTTAAATTTTTGACTTAATGAATTTGATAAATTAGCGATCGCTCTCTTCATATCTATAATTACCTCAAACTTTTCTATCTTATCTATCTTAATATTTATACTTAAGTAGCTGGGCATAATTACAATCCAGAATCAAAACCTGTAGCTCAAGCGCAGTGTGCAATACAGGTTTTTGGATTTTATATTTAATTGCGCCCAGCTACTTATTTATACCTATCCGCTTTTGCCAAGATCTCAGGGTTTACCCTCCAGCGCCGTTCCAAAAGAATTAGCCCCAAAAGAATTAGCCCCAAAAGAATTAGCCTGAGAAATGCCAGACTTAGCCCAGACTTAGACAAGTGTGACGAAGAAAGCCCTGCCAAAGTTGCCAAAACTCAATCTCTTACGCTCGACAGATATATTTTTGGTAATTTCTACTATAATCAAATGTATAGAATGAATTAAAATTAATATTATTAGTGAGGCAAACTGTGTTTCTCACCGCCCCAAGTCCAGTAGGAATAAACGATCGGACTAGTAATGATGCTATCCCCCTTGATCGATTCCAAGCGATCGCCGATCTCAAAAAAGAATTAAATGCGGTAATTTTAGCCCACTATTACCAAGACCCCGATCTCCAAGATATTGCCGATTACATTGGGGATTCGCTAGGTTTATCGCAAGCAGCAGCCAATTGCCAAGCCGATGTCATTGTATTTCTCGGTGTGCATTTCATGGCTGAGACTGCCAAAATCCTCAATCCCAACAAATTGGTATTGCTTCCCGATCTAGATGCAGGCTGTTCGCTTGCGGATAGTTGTCCGCCTGATCGCTTTGCCGATTTTAAGTTAGCTCATCCTGATCATTTGGTGATTTCCTACATAAATTGCTCGGCAGATATCAAGGCGATGAGCGATATCATCTGTACGAGTGCCAATGCCGTCGCGATCGTCAACCAAATCCCCAAAGATCAGCCAATTATCTTTGCCCCCGATCGCAACCTCGGAAGATATGTGATGGAAAAAACAGGACGAGAGCTATTGCTATGGGATGGAGCTTGTATCGTCCATGAAATCTTTTCTGAGCGCAAATTAATTGAACTTAAGCTGCATCATCCTCAAGCAGCCATCATTGCCCATCCTGAATGCGAAGCGAACGTACTTCGTCATGCTGATTTTATCGGTTCGACCACAGGATTGTTAAAATATGCCCAAAACAGCGATCGCCAAGAATTTATCGTAGTTACTGAGTCTGGGGTAATCCATCAAATGCAAAAGGCGACCCCCACCAAAAAATTTATACCCGCACCACCTAATAGCAACTGCGCCTGTAACGAATGCCCATATATGCGCTTAAACACTTTGGATAAGGTGTATCTCGCGATGAAAAATCGTACCCCTGAAATAACACTCCCTGAGTCAACTCGTCTCGCTGCCCTCAAACCCATGCAAAGAATGCTAGAAATGTCAGTTTCAAAACTATAGCTTGGACATAAATCCCATAGAATGAGTGGCGGCGCAAAGCGCCGCCACTCATCTTTTATGTTGCTATATCGAGGTTTCTTGATTAGATTTGTTAGGATTCACGATAGAGGCTGATATTTTCCTTGGTGGCAAAATACTTATATTGCTGATGATTGATCATCAATTCATCTAGCATCTTTTGGACTAAATTCCAGTCAGCAAAACCATGCTTGGTCTCAGCAATGATTTGTTGGCGGAGAGTTCTGACTCGTTCGAGGTTAGCGTATGTCATATTTCCGATTCTCGTCGTTTTGTCCCATTGATTATTAATCTACAGCTACTACCATCAAAAGTTCGGTATCACAGAGATCAAAAAAACGATATTTAAGTCTTGAGTTCATGATATTTGGATTAAAAAATAATTTTACATCGAAATTACTCGCAAAATATTCTTTAATTTTCTATTTTTAGTGATTATTACCCAGAGAACCTAATAGATGAGGTTGGGTGGCGTTTTGTGTCACCCAACCTCATCCATTAGGTTCTCTATACGGGATGCTCTACTAAACAAATCTCCCCTTGATTGTCGATGCAATGGCATACTGAAAGTTATAAGCAGGTATGCAAATTACTAAAGCCTCTCACCCAAACTTTTTCGCTAACCTATCTACCTTTATTTCTAGGCAGGACAACTTAATTAATGCTGATGTATACAGTTGAAATCACCCTCAAAAATAATCCGATCGCTTTGTCCGTACAGCGCAAGGAGCAGGAACATGCCGATGCACTTTATCGCGTAATTGCCAATGCGATCGCCGATGGCAATACCAAAATCTTGGAATTAACCTGTGAAAAGCAAGAAGGTAAAAAGATCTCCGTATTAACTAGCGAGATCTCGGCGGTGCAGGTTTCTGAAAAATCAGGGGCTTCGGCAAATATGGGCGCGGGCTTCATTCGTGGCTAACCATTAACCAACGGTGTCGCAAACTAACGGCGTTACTGGCTCTGTGTGCGACACCGTTTTCATATATCTGTTATCTGTGATTACCTACTTGCAACTAACCCTGCAACTACCTGCAATTAATAATGCTAACTGATCGATCTATAACTACCGCCATCAGTGTTCGTGATCTTAACTTTGCATGGGCCTCGGGCGAACCTGTCCTCGATCGCTGTACGCTATCCGTACCCAAGGGGGAATTTTGGATGCTGTTAGGTACTAATGGCAGTGGCAAATCGACCTTACTGAGGTTGTTAGCAGGCTTGCTGAAGCCTACGTCAGGTGATATTGAGATTGGCGATCGCCTTGGGTTTGTATTTCAGAATCCCGATCATCAGTTGGTAATGCCCACGGTGGGCGCTGATATTGCCTTCGGGCTAGTATCGGAAAATCTTTCCTTCCAAGAAACTCAGCAAAGGGTCGAAGAGTCTCTCAGCGCGGTAAATCTATCGCAAATGATCCGTCGCCCGATCTATGCCTTAAGCGGAGGACAAAAGCAACGGATTGCGATCGCTGGAGCGATCGCTCGTCATGCTGAAGTTTTGTTACTTGATGAACCCACAGCCTTACTGGATGGCGAAAACCAAACGGAGTTGGTTGCCTCAGTACGAGAATTGGTGAAACAAAAAAATTTAACTGCCCTTTGGGTTACGCATCGGTTAAACGAACTCGATTACGCCGATGGCGCGTTTTTATTGGAACGCGGTAAAGTTGTGGATAAGGGCGATCCGATGCGGTTAAAGCAATTATTGCTTGAACGCTCCTAAACCGATTGTGATTGATATTTACATTCATAGAGTTGCGCCGCAACTCTATGAATGTAAATATCACCAATTTTTAACGAACGTGGCAAATGGAGATTATGGAAGAACAGCAAAATTTTCTTTACGAATACACTAAGTTTTGTCTGGAGCAAGCCCAACACGGTGTTGATACACTCGGCACCAAATTGGCGGGAGTAATGGAGATCAGTGCTCTCTTACTACTTGGGTTGCGAGTTACTTCCACATTTCAGATCTATGTTAAACCTGAGCAGGAAAATCTCTATTTTATTTATCTGAGTCTAAAGCTTTCCGCCTGTGTTTCTCTGGCGATCGCGATCGCTTTTGCGGTACTCGGACTATATCCACGTAAGGTGGCGACTACAGGGCTTTCGCCCGAAGTCTTGATGCAAAAAGATGGAAGTTTGCAGGTTGCGATCACAACTACATGGATGAAGCAAATTGAAGATTTACAAGCCTATAAAACTGAGCGTACTGCTTTTTTGCGTAAAGCCATGATTTCCCTCGCGCTCGGTATTGCGATCGCCTCGCTTGCTACAGCCGATGCTTTTATGATGGCGGTTAGTATTGGGCAATAGGATGCTTGGTTGCTGGACTAAATTCCTTGCTAAATTTCTTGCTAAATTTCTTGCTAAATTCCTTACGAGATTAGCCAACAAGCCAATTAGCATCATGCGCTACATACTACATGATCGCCATGAGGCTATAAAATGTATTGCGAGTTACCTAAGAAATACAAGATTTTATGCCCCGCCGTAATGACATCCACAAGATTTTGTTGATTGGGGCTGGTCCGATTGTGATCGGGCAAGCCTGCGAATTTGACTATTCGGGAACCCAAGCCTGTAAAGTTTTACGGGACGAGGGCTATTACGTGATCCTAGTTAACTCCAATCCCGCTACGATCATGACCGATCCCGCCACAGCTGATCGCACTTATATCGAACCCATCACCCCTGAGGTTGTTGCTCAAATTATTGAGAAAGAGCGTCCCGATGCAATTTTGCCAACAATGGGTGGACAGACCGCATTAAACACAGCGGTTGCTCTTGCTAAAAGCGGTGTGTTAGAAAAATATGGCGTAGAGCTAATTGGTGCAAAACTAGATGCGATCGAGATGGCGGAGGATCGCAAACTATTTAAAGAAGCGATGGAGCGGATTGGCGTTGCCATGTGTCCATCGGGCTTGGGTACGACGATGGAAGAGTCTCGCGCGATCGCCCAAGAGATTGGTTCCTATCCGCTCATTATCCGTCCTGCCTTTACTATGGGCGGTACTGGTGGTGGGATCGCTTACAACCAAGAGGAATTTGAAGAAATTTGTGCCTCTGGCTTAGAAGCTAGTCCCGTATCGCAAATCCTGATCGAGCGATCGCTGATCGGCTGGAAAGAATACGAGCTAGAGGTAATGCGCGATCTTGCCGACAACGTGGTAATTATTTGTAGCATCGAGAATATCGATCCGATGGGTATCCATACGGGCGATTCGATTACCGTGGCTCCCGCCCAGACCTTGACCGACAAAGAATACCAACGCTTGCGGGACTACTCGATTAAGATCATTCGCGAAATTGGCGTAGAGACAGGTGGATCGAATATTCAATTCTCGATCAATCCTGAAAATGGCGAAGTCGTCGTCATTGAGATGAATCCGCGCGTTTCCCGCAGCTCGGCGCTAGCCTCTAAGGCGACGGGTTTCCCGATCGCTAAATTTGCGGCGAAACTTGCCGTGGGCTATACCCTTGATGAAATTTCTAACGATATCACCAAGAAGACCCCAGCCAGCTTTGAGCCAACCATTGATTATGTAGTTACCAAAATTCCGCGCTTTGCCTTCGAGAAATTTCCAGGTTCGGAGCCAATTCTTACGACTCAGATGAAGTCGGTCGGTGAGGCGATGGCGATTGGGCGTACTTTTCAAGAATCTTTCCAAAAAGCATTGCGATCGCTGGAAGTTGGGCGGTTTGGCTTTGGTGGCGATCGCGAAGAAGTTCTACCTGACCTCGATAAAATTAAATATAGTTTGCGGACTCCAAATCCCGATCGCATCTTTTCGATTCGCGATGGCTTTTTGTCAGGGTTGTCAGTGCAGGCTATTTTTGAACTAACCAATATCGATCCTTGGTTCTTGCAAAAGATGCGTGAGATCACGGATGTTGAACTGGCGATCAAGGGCAGAAAACTGGATGCCATCCTGAAGGATGAGTTGCTAGAGATTAAGCGGATGGGCTTTAGCGATCGCCAAATTGCCTATCTCACAGGTACCCATGAAGATACCGTGCGTACCTATCGAAAATCGCTAGGAGTAATTCCCTCTTACAAGACCGTTGACACCTGCGCTGCTGAATTTGAAGCCCTTACCCCCTATCACTATTCCACCTACGAAGAAGAATCGGAAATTCTCCCTTCCACAAAGCGCAAAGTAATGATCTTGGGCGGTGGACCAAATCGCATCGGTCAAGGGATTGAATTTGACTATTGTTGTTGTCATGCTAGCTATGCCCTGCGGGCGGCAGGTTTTGAAACAATCATGGTTAACTCCAATCCTGAAACCGTTTCCACCGATTACGATACTAGCGATCGCCTATATTTTGAGCCATTGACCCGCGAAGATGTACTAAACATTATCGAAGCAGAAAATCCCGAAGGTGTAATCATTCAGTTTGGCGGACAAACTCCCCTTAAGCTTTCGGTTCCACTATTACGTTATTTAGAAGAGCATAACTCCACGACTAAAATTTGGGGAACTTCGCCTGATTCGATCGATATTGCGGAAGATCGGGAACGTTTCGAGGCAATTTGCCAAGAATTAGGAATTACCCAACCGCAAAATGGGCTTGCCCGTTCGGAAGATGAAGCCGTGGCGATCGCCCAGCGGGTTGGTTATCCCGTAGTCGTACGTCCTAGCTACGTTCTTGGCGGTCGAGGGATGGAGGTTGTTTACTCCGATGCCGAGTTAGAAGACTACATGCGCCGAGCGATTATCATCGAGCCAGAACATCCTGTACTCATCGATCATTTTCTCGAAGGCGCGATCGAAGTCGATGTCGATGCGATCGCCGATCAACTCGGTAATGTTACCATTGGCGGCATTATGGAACATATCGAAGAGGCAGGCATCCATTCAGGAGATTCGGCATGTTCGATCCCGACTTTCTCGCTACCACCTGAGGTTCTTGCCACTATTCGCCAATGGACAATTAGCCTCGCGAAATCCCTCAATGTAATTGGCTTGATGAATATTCAATATGCGGTGCAGTTGAATAACAACAATCTCAAAGAGAGTAAGGTTTTCATCCTTGAAGCGAATCCTCGGGCCTCACGTACCGTTCCCTACGTCAGTAAAGCGATTAACGTTCCCCTCGTGAATTATGCTTCGAGAATTATGGCGGGCGCAACTCTTGCGGAGTTGGGCTTAACCGAAGAGGTCATTCCCAAGCATATTTCCATCAAAGAAGCCGTACTTCCCTTTGCTAAGTTTGCAGGAACCGATACGATTTTGGGTCCCGAAATGCGATCAACAGGTGAAGTCATGGGCATTGATACCGAGTTTGGTCGAGCCTTTGCCAAGGCTCAAATCGCCGCAGGAACCCACCTTCCCCTCGAAGGAACTGTGTTTCTCTCCGTAAACGATCGCGATAAAAGCGGTATCACCTCGATTGCTGAAGCCTTTATCGAGCTGGGCTTCAAGATCGTGGCAACGGAGGGAACCTATAAAATTCTGCGCCGCAATAATATCGAATCCAAGCAAGTTCTTAAAGTCCATGAAGGTCGTCCGCATATTGGCGATTCTATGAAAAATGGCAAAATTCAATTGATCGTCAATTCCCCTAGTGGTGAAGAGGCAAAAACTGATGGAAAGATGATTCGCCGTACGGCTCTTGCTTACAAGATTCCCGTAATTACCACTCTTGCGGGCGCAAAAGCAGCGATCGCCGCTATTCGGTCTCTTCAAACTGGAGCAATTTCTGTAACTGCACTTCAGGACTATAAATAATAACAAAATAATAACAAGTTAAGAAATGGCTGCGCCATTTCTTAACTTGAAAACCCTTACTCGATTTAGCTTTTATAGCTATATTCACTTAAGTCAGGACATCAAACCCAATAGAGAGTTGCGGCGCGAAGCGCCGCAACTCTCTATTGGGTTTGATTTTTGTCCTAACATTACTGACTATAGCTATAGCTGAGCGAAGTCGAAGCTAGATAACTTTCGTGGGACATTTTTTATCCGCTTTTTCTTTGCTGATAATTGCGCTGGGGGTTAGGATAAACACAACAAAAATTGTTTACCACCTGTCAGCCGTGGCATGGGAAATTTTAAAAATGGGAAATTTTGGCAGTTGGCTAACTAAGCTCGGACAAAGTTGTTTACTGATTGGACAAATTGTCACCCATATTTTGATCTATCGACGTTTCCATTGGCGCAATACGATCGAGCAGATGTCGATGGTGGGTACAGAGTCTCTACTCATAACTTTGATTACAGCAGCCTTTGTAGGGGCAGTATTTACGATTCAAGTCGCGAGAGAGTTTATTAACTTTGGCGCACAACAGGCGATCGGCGGCATTTTGGCGATCGCTTTAGCCCGCGAGCTAATTCCTGTGTTGACGGCAGTCATCATTGCTGGACGTGTGGGTTCTGCTTTCGCCGCAGAAATCGGCACGATGCAAGTAACCGAGCAAATTGACGCATTACATTTACTGCGGACAAATCCCATTGACTATCTGGCAACTCCTCGCGCGATCGCCTGCTTGCTTATGCTGCCGATCCTCACAATTTTAGGATTTTTAATGGGAATGGCAGGGGGCTTATTGCTATCTCAATCAATGTATGCGATTCCCTACAACATGTTTCTCAATTCCGTTCAAAATCTCCTCAAACCTTGGGATTTGATCGCTGCTTTAATCAAATCAAGTATTTTCGGCGTTATCATCGCTGCGATCGGTACAACATGGGGTTTAACCACTACGGGTGGGGCAAAGGGCGTAGGCGAATCTACAACTACGGCTGTGGTTACAGCCTTACTGGCTATATTTATCAGCAATTTCTTTTTGTCATGGTCGTTTTTTCAGGGGCGTGCATAACCGATTGGGTTGGTAGTGTTTTCACTACCGCCTAACCATTAATTGCCTTGTCATCCTCAAGTTTACAAGAGGCATAATTGAATATAGAGATATAGAAATTTCTGAAGGAGAAAAGTAAATGTTCTTTCACCCATCTTATTTGATCCTCATTCCAGGGATGATCTTGATGTTTTGGGCTCAACAACGGGTCAAATCAACCTATGAGAAGTATGCCGATATCCAATCAAGCTTAGGAATGACAGGTGCACAGGTTGCTAAAACCATCTTGCAACGTATGGATATTCATAATGTGACCGTCGAGCGAATAGATGGAGAACTAACCGATCATTACGATCCTTCCGCCAAGGCGGTTCGATTATCTGAGTCTGTGTACGCATCATCGTCGCTTGCGGCGGCGGCGATCGCTGCCCATGAATGCGGTCACGTTTTGCAGGATGTTCGTGGTTATCAGTTTATGAACATCCGCGCATCGCTTGTTCCAGTCGCCAATATTGGCGCAAACTTTGGTCCCTTGATGGTAATGGCAGGACTATTCCTCACCTCCCTAGGTAGTCTCAGTGTGGTATTTATCAATGTGGGGATCGCTCTATTTGCTGGAGCAATTCTATTTCACATAGTTACTTTGCCCGTTGAGTTTGATGCTTCCAGTCGCGCTTTAAAACTTATCGATGAGCTAGGCATCCTCCAAGGTAATGAAAATCGGGGTGCTCGTAGCGTTCTTAATGCGGCCGCTTGGACCTATGTGGCGACCGCAATTTATGCTGCTCTTCAGCTTGTGCAGTTGTTATTAATTAAGGGCGATCGCTAATCAAAACCCAAGAATTGATTGGCGGCACGGAGTGCCGCCAATCAATTCTTGGGTTTTATGTCATCGTACAGCGATGTACAGCGATCGCTAAAGTATTCTCACACTTTCGTGAATTGGTGTAAGTCCACTATAGTAACGTAAGGTTTAAAATTCCAAAGATGAGTGGCGGCGCTTTGCGCCGCCACTCATCTTTGGGGTAATACCAAATCACAAAATGGCTACGCCATTTTGTGATTTGGTATTACTTGGTATTATGTTGCTATATAAGCGAACAAAAGCAGAGAGAGTATTGATCGCTAAGTGATCAATACTCTCTCTGCTTTTGTTGTAGAAAGCTGCCCTTAGGGCAGCTTTCTTGGTATCTATTATGATGAAATCTTGTGGAACTATCGCATCATTTAAACTTTAAATCGAGGTAGCAATGACGAAACCAAGAACGCCAATGAAAATAACGAGAGCGTAGAATTGCGCTTTACCATTTTCAAAGTATTTCAAGCCTTCGCCTGTAACTACAGTCACGAAGCCAGCAAGGTTAACCACACCATCGACGATTTTGGCATCGACTTCTAGGACTTGACGGGCAAGGCGGCGAGAACCAATTACAAATACTGCCTCGTAAATTTCGTCAATGTACCATTTGTTTTTAGATATCTGGTAGAGTGGCATGATCGCTTTGGCGATCACACTGGGATCGATTTTCTTTTGGAGATACATCAAAATCGCTAGGGAAATCCCAATCAAGCCCACACCAATCGAACTACCACCCATAAGCAGAAATTCGGGGGTAAATCCTTCCACAGGAACTTCCGTGATTTTTTCTGAGGGAGCATGGATAAAGTACTCAAAGTAATTTCCTAAAGGAGTTCCCACAAGCCCAATCAGCATCGAAGGAATTGCCAATACCATCAGAGGTAGGGTCATGGAGATCGGCGATTCATGGGGCTTGCTAGCATGGTGATGACCATGCCCGTCATCTGCTTGAGGAGACTTACCGATGGAATTCTCTGCTTTTACCGAGGCTAATAGTTTCTTGTCTGTGCCGCGAAAATCCCCTTCAAAGGTCGTGAAATACATGCGGAACATATAGAAAGCAGTGATCCCTGCGGTTAAGAAACCTATTCCCCAGAGAATGGGATTTGCCTTAAAGGTAGAAGCAAGAATTTCATCCTTTGACCAGAAACCCGCAAAAGGAGGAATTCCGCTGATGGCGAGAGTGCCGATAAAGAAAGTAATGGCGGTGATGGGCATATATTTGCGCAAACCACCCATAACGCGCATATCTTGAGCAAGGTCGGGATCATGTCCAACGACTTCTTCCATGCCGTGAATGACAGAACCAGAACCGAGGAACATCATTGCTTTGAAGTAGGCATGAGTCATCAGGTGAAATAACCCTGCGCCATAAGCACCAACACCCATCCCCATGACCATGTAACCCAATTGGGAAACCGTAGAATAGGCTAAACCTTTTTTGATGTCATTTTGGGTGATGGCGATACTTGCGCCCAAAAAGGCAGTGAAAGCACCTGTCCAAGCGATCGTATTCATAACCGCAGGAATTTCTTCAAATACAGGAAACATCCGCGCGATTAGGAATACGCCTGCGGCAACCATTGTGGCGGCGTGAATCAATGCCGAAATTGGTGTAGGTCCTTCCATCGCATCGGGAAGCCAAACATGGAGAGGGAATTGGGCTGATTTAGCGGCTGGCCCCATGAATACGAGAATTGCAAATAATGTGGCTAAACCGACGCTTAAGGAACCTGATTCCACCAATTCAGTCAGTTTTGCTCCCATTTCGGTGAATTCAAACGTCCCTGTCGCCCAGTACAAACCGAGCAAGCCCAATAGAAGTCCGAAGTCACCGACACGGTTAGTTACGAAGGCTTTTTGGCAAGCATCGGCGGCACCTTTCCGATCAAACCAAAAGCCAATTAGCAAGTAAGAACACATCCCCACCAGTTCCCAGAAAATATAAATCTGTACCAAGTTAGGGCTGACAACTAACCCCAACATGGAGGAGGTGAATAAACTTAGGTAAGCATAGAATCTGACATAGCTGGGATCGTGAGCCATGTATCCGTCAGTGTAGATTTGCACCAAGAAAGCAACAGTGGTCACAATGACGAGCATGAGTGCAGTGAGATGATCGATCACAAAGCCCATGTTCAGATGAAAGCTACCTGCTTGCGCCCACTCAAAGGTGTAGAGATAGGGATCGTGCCCTTGAATCTGACTCCAAAGCAGGTTGACTGCCATCACCATTGCGCCGCCTGTGGCGGACACGCTGAGGATAGACCAGAGCGATCGCAGTTTGTTGGTGGATTTGTTAAAGGTAATCAGTCCTGTGCCGATAATCAGTGCTGCGGCGAGTGGCAGCAAGGGAATCAGCCATGCGTATTGATATGCAAAGTCCATAGGTCGCGTTTGAACGCAAAGTTTATTGTAGAGATGCTTTTAATAAGTCAGTTTACTACAGGGCGATCGGACGCGATGTGTTAACTGTGAGCATTGTTACTTATTAAGCTAAAATTTTAGAAAAATTTAATTCTTGACCAGCCATAACGATTTCGCTTAGGATTTAGTAAAGACGGCGCAAGATGCCGTCTTTAACTTTTTAAAGCTTAGAGATAATCACCTTGACTACTGTTTCACTATCCCAACGTGCCATTCAAATTAAAGAATCCCAAATTCGTGAGGCTTCTCGATACTGTGAAAAGTTTGGGGCAATTAATCTCGCTCAAGGTTTGCCTGATTTCCCTGCGCCAGAAGCGATTAAAGAATCCGCAAGAGCGGCGATCGCCTTAGATTTTAATCAATATGCTGATAGTTGGGGATGGGACAAGTTACGCAATGCGATCGCGTCAAAGATGCAACGCGACAATCACATCACCGTCGATCCCGAAACAGAGGTAACTGTTTGCTGTGGTGCAACCGAAGGGCTGAATATCGCTCTAATGACATTAATTAATCAAGGCGATCGCGTCTTGATTTTTGAACCATTTTACGAAAACTATATTCCCAATCTTGCTACCGTTGGCGGTATTCCTGAGTTTGTCACGCTGCAACCACCGCAATGGGAAATTACGCAAGAGATACTCGAACCAGCTTTTAAGAAAGGGATTAAAGCCGTCATCATCAATAGCCCCGCTAATCCCACAGGCAAAGTCTGGACGAGGGCTGAACTGGAATTAATTGCCCAACTCTGCCAGCAATACAATGTCTATGCGATTACCGATGAGATTTATGAATATATCCTTTACGAAGGCGAGCATATTAGCCTCATGAGCATTGCGGGGATGCGCGATCGCACAATCGTTGTCAATGGCTTCTCGAAGACTTTTTGTATTACGGGTTGGCGCTTAGGCTATACCGTTGCCAGTCCCGAACTAACCGCTGCTATGCGACGGATTCATGACTTTATTACCATCTGTGCTCCCGCGCCCCTGCAACATGCGGCTCTCACCGCCATGGAATTTGGACGGGAATACTTTACCAATCTTGCCCTAGACTACAAGCGCAAGCGTGATATGCTTTATCCCGCCTTGGTGGAAATAGGTTTAGCCCCTGTGCTTCCTAAGGGAGCCTATTACATGTGGACGGATAGCTCCGCCATCGCTCCAGATGCAGATCAAGCGGCCTTTCGTCTGGCTAAAGAAGCCTTAGTCGCGGCAGTTCCTGGGAGTTGTTTTAGCCATCCCGATCGCGAAAAAGTTAACGGTTTGAGATTCTGCTTTGCAAAGAAAGATAGCACGATTGAAGCTGCGGTCGAAAATTTGCGTAAACTCAAACTATAGGCAATCAAGAATTATCGATAGTTGGCTATAGTTCTTGGGTTCACAAGAGTGGGATAACTAGTTTTGTCAAGAACTATCAAGAACTACATAGTTAATATCAATTCTCAAAATGGCAACGCCATTTTGGGAATCTCAAAACCTTACTGGGCTTATTTTTGAATTCAATGCAGTGTGGGCTCACTGCATTGAATTGGTATAAAACCCAAAGAGCGCTGCGCTCTTCTGGGTTTGTAAATTAAGAAATAGCTATGCCATTTCTTAACTTACAAACCCTTACTAGGTTTAGTGTTTAATTCACAAAAGCGGTGTCACACTTTCGTGAATTGGTATTAAGTGGGTTTTAAGGTTATCTATGCTTAACTGCGCTTAACTGCTTAGTTGCTTGCTGTCGTCAGGGGTAAAGCTATGGTTGAGAATATACAAGACAACGCGATCGCGCCAATACCAGATTTTGGACATAACTATTCAGACTTCGATCCAGAATTTTATTCAGATTTTATTGAGACCCAAACTCTAGATATTGATATATTTCAGGATTTAAGAGCAGCGATTGGGGAGGATCTTGAATTTTCCGACTTGCTTACGATCTATCTTAATTCCGCAGAGAACTTGATCGATAACATTCAGTCAGCTTTTGTTAACCAAAAAGCGAGCCAATTAGCGATTGACTCCCATTCTCTAAAATCGACCAGTGCCAGTATTGGCGCAATTAGACTGTCCCATATCTGTAAATATCTTGAAAAATTCGGCAAAACAGGGCAAATCCCCAATTCCACTGAAATTTTAAAATTACTCAGTAGTGAGTACAATGCCATGGTTATTGCAGTTAAGGTCGCTATTATTGAGTTTATGGCAGAATGATGAGGAATCCATTAGATTACTAATCTATGCTAGTCCAAGCGATCGCATCCTTTTCTCAAAAACTGCAAGCTCCATTCTTAAAGCATCCTATTTCCGTATTGCAGATTAATTTGGGTAAAATTTGCAATCTTGCCTGTAGTCACTGCCATGTCGAGGCAAGTCCCCATCGTACCGAAGAGCTAACCCCAGAGGTCTGCGAACAGTTAATGGAGATTATTCGTCGCTTTCCACAAATTCAAACTGTAGATCTGACGGGGGGTGCGCCAGAAATGTTGTACGGATTCCGTCCATTGATCGAGGTGGCAAGAGAACAGGGGAAAGAGGCGATCGCGCGTTCTAATTTGACCATATATTTTGAAAAGGGCTATGAAGACATTCCCGAATTCTATGCTCGCCATCAAGTGCGGGTTGTGGCTTCTCTGCCCTGTTACCTTGAAGATAATGTGGACAAGATGCGAGGGAAGGGAGTTTTTGATCGCTCGATCCAAGCTTTACAATGGCTGAATCGCCTTGGCTATGGTTCCAATCCTCATCTGGTTTTAGACTTAGTATACAATTCCCAACTTCCCACATCCGAGCAATTTACCCTTGCCCCCAATCAACAGAACTTAGAAAAGGATTATAAAGACTATCTGCAAAAGCATTTCGGGATTGTTTTTAATAGTCTATTTGCTCTTACTAATCTTCCCATTGGCAGAAGTAAGTTCCATCTCCAGCACCGCCAACTAGAACGCCAATATACCTCCTTTTTAGAATCTCATTTCAATCCCAATACGCTTAACCATCTCATGTGTCGCAATCAGCTATCCATCGACTATCAAGGCAATATCTATGATTGCGACTTTAATCAAATGGAGAACTTACCTGCTCGTTCTCCTTCAGGGAATGTTCTTACTCTTGCTGAAATTCTCAAACTAGATACTTTGGAAATCATTCAAGAAATCCAGACTGCGGACTATTGCTATGGCTGTACCGCAGGAAGCGGATCCAGTTGTGGTGGTTCCTTACTATAGCTGTCGCCAAGTATTGCCAAGTGTAAAACCCCAAGAATTGAATGGCGGCGCTTTGCGCCGCCATTCAATTCTTGGAGTTTTGGTAGCTATGCTTCACATTTTTCTTAAGGTACGGGCACGACATCTAGCAAGCGCTGAATGATTTTTTGTGGCGATCGCCTACCAGATACCATAATCCGATGTCCTAGAACAAAGGGTGCGAGAAATTTTACATCGTCAGGTAAAACATAATCCGACTTGCGACTGGGATCGAGCATTTGTTGCATAAAGGCATAACTTTGAAGCGATCGCAATAGAGCCGTAGTGCCGCGAGGACTCACCCCAAGGGTAATTTCTTCATCATTACGGGTAGTGCGGACGATATTCACGATATATTCGCTAATGGCATCACTTACAGGAACTTTTTTGCAAAGTTGGCGAATTTCGAGAACTTCTTCAGGGGTGATACAGGCTTCTAGCTGGGCGGAACCGATCTGCCCCGTTTGCATCCGTTTTAACATTTCTAGCTCTTCAGCTTCGCTGGGGTAGCCAATGCTAAAGGATAGGGCAAAGCGATCGAGTTGGGCTTCTGGTAATGGGAATGTGCCCTGATATTCGATTGGGTTTTGCGTTGCGATCGCAAAAAATGGTGAAGGGACTTGACGCGATATACCGTCAACCGTAACTTGACTCTCTTCCATTACCTCTAGTAAGGCTGACTGGGTGCGAGGAGTGGCCCGATTGATTTCATCAGCTAATAACACATTGGCAAAGACTGGACCTGGCAGAAACTGAAATTCTCCCTTTTGCGGATTCCAAATATTTGTGCCTGTGATATCTGTTGGTAACAGATCGGGAGTACATTGTACGCGCTGAAACTTACCAGAAATAGAAGCTGCGAGGGACTTAGCGAGTAAAGTTTTACCCACCCCCGGCACATCTTCTAGTAATGCGTGACCGCCAGAAAAAAGCGCCACTAAAACTAATTGAATGGCTTCATCTTTGCCAACGATCGCCTTTGCCAGATTATCAACTAACTGCTGTATTTTAAGTTGCTTTTCCATGTTCCCCATCAAGCTTATGAAGATCGAGTTTTGCCATAGTTGTCATACTAACTTATTGCGGCTCGATTACCCATATAAGTAGCTAGGCGTAATTAAGAGCGTACCGCCCGCCATGCGGGCGGTACGCTCTCTGTTTTTTAAGTTTACTTATGCCTGCTACTTATACCAATTCACGAAAGTGTAACAACACTTTTGTGAATTAAAAAACAAACCTAGTAAGGGTTTGAGAAACTAAAAATGGCTACGCCATTTTTAGTTTTGGTATTAGCACAAAGAAGGACGCAACCTAATTTTCTCCCTCTCCTAAAGGAAAGTATTTATAGCTACAGTCAAACCTCAAGAACTGATTGGCGGCGCTTCGCGCCGCCAATCAGTTCGTCCTAGCAAGAGAGTAGGCGGCGCAAAACGCCGCCTACTCTTACCTATTTAGCACTACCGATGTTTAATCTGCTAAGATCTATGCTGTGAGGACTTAGGAGTTACATGGCTGGATATACGCTGATTTTAGCGATTTTGATCTTAGGAGGCTTAATCGCGACGCTGGGCGATCGCATTGGCACTAAGGTTGGTAAAGCACGACTTAGCATATTCAAGCTCAGACCTCGTGACACTGCCACCGTCGTGACGATCGCTACGGGTGGCATGATTTCAGCATCAACCCTAGGGATTTTATTACTGCTAAGCGGACAGCTAAGAGATGGTCTATTTCGATTAGAAAGTATTCGCTCGGAGTTAGCTAGTAGTCAAGAACAAAAACAAAAGGTGGAAACTGACTTAAAAACGGCAAAGGACGAACAGGAAAAAGCACAACAACGCTTGGGACAAATTAATCAATCCCTCGTCCAAGCCTTACGCAAACAGTCAGAAACACAGGCTTTATTGCAGTCGGTCGAAAGCAAATTTCAACAAGCCGATGAAGCACTGCAAAAAGCATCAAAACAGGAAGCCGATCTCCGCGATCGCATCCAGAATTTGACCGCAGAGCAATCCAGTTTGCAGGCGGAAAGCAGTCAACTACGGGAAGAAAAATCGCGCATTTCTAACGAATTAGCCACCATTTCACGCGAGCGCGAAACCCTCAAACAAAAAGTAGATGAATCCGAACAACGTCTAGCCGAAATTGAAAAGCAAAGAGTTGCTCTTGGTTCAGAAGTTGCTTCCTTAGAATCAGTTCGGGAACAATTATTAATCAGTCTTGAAGCACTACGCAAAGGGAATGTCGCGATTTTTGCCGATCAAATTTTGTCCATCGGTGTCGTGCGTCCGAATCTAAGTACTGGTGAATTGCGCCAAGCCAGTACCCAACTATTGCAACAAGCAGAACGTAATGCTCGCGAACTTCTAGCTTTTCTCCCCGACCAAGCTCCTAAGGAACCTGTAATCAAAATTACGGAGGCTCAGGTCGAAGAGCTATTAAATAAGATCAAAGATGGACAAAGCTATGTGATCCGCATTCTATCCGCAGGCAACTTTCTCAAAAGAGAAACCCGCATTGCGATCGCTGCCGATGTGACGCTCAACCGCCAGATCTTTGCCCGTGGTGCAGAAATTGCGACTTTACAATTTACGCCCGATCTATCACCACAGGCTTTAGCCTCAAGAGTCGAGCAATTGTTTTTACTCGTCAGTTTTCGGGCGCGCCGCGAGGGGGTTCTTGCCGATCCCCTGACAGGCAAGGTCGGTCAATTTACCCCAGAAGCATTTAACGCCCTTATAAAAACTGCGGGTGAACTCAAATCTCCCTATGAAATTAAGGCTGTAGCCAAGGATCCCATTTTTCCTGCGAGTTCGCTCAGCCTAGAACTGGTGATCCGCCAAAATGGTGTCGAAATTGCCCGCTTTAGTTAAGTGATACCAATTCCAAAAATGGCAACGCCATTTTTGGGATCTCAAAACCTTACTGGGTTTGTTTTTCATTCACTGAAGTGAAGCAACACTTCAGTGAATTGGTATGAAACTGCAAGCAGAGAATGGCGGCGCAATGCGCCGCCATTCTC
>NZ_ALWB01000083.1 GCF_000332215.1 Pseudanabaena biceps PCC 7429 | reverse complement strand
TTTTACTTTTGGGCTTTGAGAAAGGTTTTGCGTAGCAAAACCTTTCTCAAAGCCCGTTTCCAATTATCCCGAACTCACGTTAATTAGCGTTGCGGCGCTCCGCGCCGCAACGTCATATCTCTCACTGGGAAGAGATTTAGAGGATGACGGCACTTCAGATCGTCCTCTCTTTTTAGGCATAGGTTAAAATTCTTATAAGTCACTGGGCATAATTAAAAACCAAAACAAAAAGCTGTGGCGCACGCTGCGCGTGCGCCACAGCTTCTAGGATTGTATATTTAATTAAGCCCACTTATTCAGTCCAATTTTTAGACCTACATAACTTCATGGTTTTATTGCAGAGTGCTTTTCCCACCGCATCAAATCCCTCGCCCCAATCCTCACAAACTGCGCAGAAATTTGCAGCCCTGCGATCGCAACTGCTCAAACATGACTTAGATGCCTATTTTGTCCCATCGGCGGACGAACATCTCAATGAATACCTACCCGAAGCCAAGCAACGTCGTCAATGGATTAGTGGCTTTACAGGTTCCGCAGGGGATTTTTTAATCAGTGCCGATCGCGCTTGGATATATGTCGATTCGCGCTACTACGAACAGGCGGAGATGCAAGTGGATGAGAACCTCCAGAAAATCTGCAAAGTAGGACTAGCAGAGCATCAAACCGTGGAAGAAACCCTTGAAGAACTTGGACAAAATTCCTCTCGACCATGCCAAACCTTTCGCTTGGGCATCGATCCCTTTACGATTACGGTCTCCCAATATCGTCGTTTTTCCGAACGCCTAAGAGCTAGTGGAATCGAGATTGTCCCTGTATTAGAGAATTTAGTAGATAATGTGCGATCGCAAAGCCCTTGGATTGAGACAGAAGCAGTTCCTCCCTTTGGCGATCGCCCAGTCATTGCTCTGCCCGATGACCTTACTGGCGAAAGTTTAGCAAAGAAATTAGAGCGCGTTCGTGAAGTAATGGGTAAAAAAAGAGCCGCCATTTTACCTATTACTAAGCTTGATCAGATCGCATGGCTCTATAACTTACGTGGGCGAGATGTGGATTGCAATCCCGTATTCATTAGCTATGCGATCGTCACGCTCACCGATGCGTATCTCTTTACCAATAATTCGCGCATTGATGACAATGTTCGTCAGGCTCTAGCAGGGCAGGTACAGATTTTAGAATATGAGCAATATATTCCCACCCTGCGATCGCTGGTTGCCGATGATCGCCCCGTCCAAGTCGCGATCGCTCAAACTACTTACGGAACTTATCTGCAACTCAAGGAAGTCAAAGCCAAAATCATCGATGCCGAAAACCCTGTCGAAATCTTTAAAGCCCATAAAAATGCCGTAGAAATCACACAAATGCAACGGGCAAATCTCAAGGCAAGTTGGGCAAAAACTCTCACAATTAAATGGATAGAAGAGCAGGTTAATGCGGGCAAATCCATCAGCGAACGCGATGTTGCCGATAAAATCGAAGGGCTCTACAGACAACAAGAGGGATTCTATGACCTCAGTTTTCCGACGATCGCGGGTACGGGCGCAAATGGCTCGATCGTCCATTATAGCAATCCCAATCCCGACTGTAAACTTCTCAATGGTGATTTGCTGCTACTAGATTCTGGTTCCCAATTTTATGGCGGTACTACCGACGATACCCGCTCGATTAGCATTGGTACGCCTACAGACGAACAATGCGATCGCTATACCGAGGTTCTCAAATCCCATATTAATTGTGCGATGCAGAAATTCCCTAAAGGAACTACTGGTAGCCAAATCGATGGCATTGCCCGTTCTTCGATGTGGCAAAGCGGGCTAGATTTTGGTCATGGTACTGGGCATGGCGTAGGCGTATTCTTGAACGTCCATGAAGGTCCAAATGGCATCAGCAAACGGGTAAATCAATCGCTCGATCTAGGAACAATTAACAGCATCGAACCTGGATATTACAAACCCAAATGGGGAGGTATCCGTTTGGAGAATCTCTATTTTGTCAAAGAGATGACAAAACAGGAATCAGATAGTTCTCAGGAGGCAGAACCCAATGCGACCCCTTGGTATGAGTTTGAGTCCTTGACCTATATTCCCTTTGACAAAAAGCTAATCGATCGCCGCAAGCTCAATTCACAACAAATTGCATGGCTCGAAAGCTATTACGCCTCTGTCGTAGAGAAGTTATCACCGATGCTCACTGAAGAAGAGACATTATGGTTAAAACAGGCTTGTAAGTAGCTAGGCATAAGTAAACTTAAAACCTAGGAGAGCATACCGCCCGCGTAGCGGGCGGTATGCTCTCTGGTTTTGGTTTTTAATTATGCCAAACTACTTAAGTAGCTAGGCATAATTAAAAATCAGCGTCAAAACTGATAGTGCAAGCTATAGAAACGTAATACCAAAGCTCAAAATGGCTACGCCATTTTGAGCTTTGAAAACCCTTACTAGGTTTGGTTTTTAATTTACAAAAGTGTTATCACACTTTCGTGAATTGGTATAAGAGATAGCTAGGACGAATTAAAACCCAAAAGATGAGTGGCGGAGCTTCGCGCCGCCACTCATCTTTTGGGTTTTATGCCCTAAGCAAACCTTACAAGGTTATTAGTACATCAATCCCAAGAAGAGAAGGTTGGTGCTTCGCACCAACCTTCTCTTCTTGTTTTTTGTTTGATTTTATCCTCACGCAAATGGCGTACGATCAGCAAAGTCTCTAACCCTTCACTCTAGATATTCTCCTCAAACGCAATCAATAGTTTGCGGAGTAATTGATTGAGAGCTTCACGTTCCGACGCTTCTAGAACACTCAATAAGCAATGCTCATTGGCTACATGGGCTTCCACAGCCCTTTCAATTACAGCAAAACCATCATTAGTTAACTGAACGATCGTTCCTCGCCGATCGCTAGGATCGGGAATCCGCCTTACAAGCCCTGCTCGTTCCAATCCATCGATTCGATGCGTCATCGTACCCGATGAAACCATTTGCGTATTGAATAACTCCGTCGGCGTAAGTTGATAAGGCTCGCCCGAACGTCGCAACGTCGCTAGCACATCGAACTCCCCAACATTTAAGCCAAATTTAGAAAAAGATACCTGAAGCGCTTGTCCTAAGTGCTTGTTCAATCTGCCAATTCTCCCAATGATACCCATTGGGGATACGTCTAAATCAGGACGCTCTCTTTGCCATTGCGCCAAAATCCTATCAACGGCATCACTCATGAAAATCTCACTTTGCCTAAACACCGAGCAAAACTA
Source organism: Pseudanabaena biceps PCC 7429 (assembly GCF_000332215.1). Lineage (GTDB taxonomy): Bacteria > Cyanobacteriota > Cyanobacteriia > Pseudanabaenales > Pseudanabaenaceae > Pseudanabaena > Pseudanabaena biceps. The sequence continues at coordinate 18,228 of NZ_ALWB01000083.1, read as the reverse complement.
TCTTAACATCAAGATAAATCGGTATAATCTCTACATTAAGTATCTTGATATAGAGATAAAATCGTGAAAAATCCTGCCAGCGGATCGGATATTTTTCTGACAGCTCTAGCGCCAATGACATGGGGAACCACCTATGCAGTAGCAACCGAATTACTACCCCCCAACCATCCACTGACAGTAGCCGCCTTAAGAGCGCTACCAATTGGACTAATGCTTACTATCTGGCTGAGACAACTACCGCAAGGGATTTGGTGGTGGCGCATATTCATCCTTGGCAGCCTTAATATTGGCATCTTTCAAGCTCTTTTATTTGTGGCTGCCTATAGGCTTCCTGGTGGCGTTGCAGCAACAGCAGGAGCAATCCAACCTTTGCTAGTTGTTTTATTTTCATGGTTTATATTGAATGAAAAACCCTCCAAGCTATCGATTGTGGCAGCGATCGCAGGATTTGTGGGTGTCGGATTTTTAGTTCTGGCTCCAACCGCAAGGCTTGATATCCTTGGTATTATTGCCGCGATCGCTGGAGCCGCCACCATGGGCTTAGGAACTGTAATGGTCAAACACTGGAAACGTCCCGTGTCTCTACTAGTTTTTACAGCATGGCAATTAGTAGTTGGTGGTATCGTTTTACTGCCCGTTGCCTTGGTAATCGAGAAACCAATTACTAATATTTCATGGTCTAATCTGATCGGTTTTATTTACTTAGGAGTAATTGGGACAGGGGTTGCCTATGCACTCTGGTTTCGAGGAATTGATAAACTCAAAGCTTCGGCTGTCTCTTATCTGGGTTTAATGAGTCCTCTAGTAGCGACATTTATTGGCTTCTTCTTTTTACACCAAACCCTCACCCCCCTCCAAATCCTTGGTATTGCGATCGTCTTGATTAGTGTGGCTCTCGGACAACAAAGCCAACAATTAAGCCAACGTCCAAATCCTCTCAAGGCATTATTCAAAAAAAACTTGTAGGCGTTGGCGATCGCCACAATTTCTAATACTTGCTTCTAATACTTTTCTCGCCTTCATTTATACCAAAGTTCAAAATGGCTACGCCATTTTGAACTTTGAAAACCCTAGGACAAAAAACAAAAAAGGAAAGGGGCGGCGCAAAGCGCCGCCCCTTTCCTTTCCTAGAGAAAAAAAAGACTCGTAAAGCGAGTCTTTTTTCTCTAGGCTGATTCAGGTTTAGGCATGGAGGCAGGATGCTGCAAAATCTCGGCTGTTGATAGTTTCTCCACCATGTCGCGAGTAATTAGACATTTGGTGACATCCTTGCGTGATGGCAACTCATACATCATGTCTAGCATCAACTGCTCGACGATACCCCGTAAAGCTCTCGCCCCAGTTTTACGACGATAGGCTTCTTTAGCGATCGCCTGTACCGCATCAGTTTGAAACTCAAGCTGGACGTTATCCATTTTCAAGAGCTTTTGATACTGCTTAATCAAGGCACTCCGAGGTTCGGTTAAGATTGCCATCAAAGCCTTTTCGTCAAGGGGATCGACCACCGCCGTTACGGGTACACGACCGATAAATTCTGGAATCATGCCAAACTTAACCAGATCGTCGGGCTGTACATTCTTCAGAATTTCAGCAGTGCGCTTTTCACGGGGCATAGCTTCACCCTGCTGCACAAAGCCCATCGACTTTTTACCAATACGTTGTTCGATCGACTTTTCTAACCCACCAAAAGCCCCACCACAGATAAACAAGATATTTTTCGTATCGATCTGGATACAGTCTTGATAGGGATGTTTGCGACCACCTTGAGGCGGCACATTCGCGATCGTCCCTTCCAGCATTTTCAGCAATGCTTGCTGTACCCCCTCTCCCGATACATCACGAGTAATCGAGGTGTTTTCTCCCTTACGGGCAATTTTATCAATTTCATCGATATATATAATGCCCCGCTGAGCCTCTTCAACATCAAGATCGGCGACCTGTAATAGCCTCAGTAAAATATTCTCTACATCTTCGCCAACGTAGCCAGCCTCAGTCAGTGTGGTCGCATCGGCAACCGCAAAAGGCACATCCAGCATCTCAGCCAAGGTTTGCGCTAAAAGGGTCTTGCCACAACCCGTGGGCCCAATCAGCAAAATATTAGACTTCTGAAGTTCAATTCCATCTTCATTCTGACCTTTTGCTGAAGACTCGATAAAGCTCAAACGCTTGTAATGGTTGTAAACCGCTACCGACAAAACCTTTTTAGCTTCGTCTTGACCGACTACATTTTCATCCAGATAGCGCTTGATATCCCGGGGTTTGGGGATCTGACTGAGATTAAGATTTGCCGCAGTTTTAGGTTTTCGCTTTTCACTGGCGGGATCTTTTCGTTGGGCAGCTTGGGGAGGAGCGCTATTAAACAACTCCTCATCGAGGATTTCGTTACACAAATCCACACACTCATCGCAAATGTATACCCCTGGTCCAGCAATTAACTTGCGTACCTGCTCCTGCGACTTACCGCAGAAGGAACATTTAAGATGAGAGTCATATTTACTGGGCATAAGCTATCTCAATGTGAGGTTGTCGCAATGGCTAGACTAAGGATAGGGCAGAGGGCTGGAAGCCTTTGGAATTAGTTAAAACTTGATCGATTAAACCATATTGTTGAGCTTCTGCTGGTGACATAAAGAAATCACGTTCGGTGTCTTGCTCGATCTGCTCAATGGGCTTGCCCGTACTAGTAGCTAGCATCTCGTTCAGCGATCGCTTAATGTACAGGATTTCTCGCGCTTGGATTTCGATATCAACGGCTTGACCTTGAGCGCCACCGAGGGGCTGGTGAATCATGATCCGCGCATTGGGCAACGACATCCGTTTACCTTTAGCACCAGAGGCTAGTAGAAAAGCACCCATACTCGCGGCTAACCCCATACAAATAGTACAAACGTCGGGGCGAACGTGGTTCATCGTATCGAGGATCGCCATGCCTGCATAGACAGATCCCCCAGGAGAGTTGATATATAAATAAATGTCTTTGTCTGGGTCTTCAGCTTCTAAAAATAAAAGCTGCGACATGATCAGGTTTGCGGTGGTGTCATCTACTTGCGAACCTAAGAACACGATGCGTTCGCGCAGTAGGCGCGAAAAAATATCAAATGCTCTTTCGCCTTTACCTGATTGCTCGACTACCATCGGCACAACCTGATTTTGGGTCGAAGCGATCGCAAATTGGTTTGATGTTAATTGACTAGATAAAGGGTACATTCGTTTTGAATTCACCATAAAGTTAACGAAATATCCTAGGCAAAACCCGAGCAGTAAAGCTTGAGTTTAAAAATACCTACTTGAGAGCTATTATGCCTCAAAAATTGTATTGGTATCCAGCCACACTAATTCTAAGCCAAAATTTTCATGACTAATTAAATCTAATTAAACAAGAGAGGGGTGCTAAGCACCCCTCTCTTGTTTAATTAGGCTTCTTCAGATGATGCATCAACGGTTACGACATCTGCATCAGCCTCTGGTGAGATACTTTCGAGGACTTCAGATTCTGGCTTGAGCGACCCTTGCTCGACCAACTCAATTTCAGAATGCTCGATTAGCCATGCCAAGGCGCGTTCGCTCAAGATCTCCTCTTGGATTAAACTAGCTAATCTAGAAGCATCGATATTAGGATCCTTAATGGCTTCAAGGGTATTAGCGACTCTTTCCTTGAGTTCGGCTTCATCAACAGTAATATTTTCCTGTCTGACGATTTCATCTAGGGCAACTTTACGTCTGAGACGCTTCACTGCCTCTGGTTGATTGAGGCGACGCATTTCCTCAACGAGTTCCTTAGTAAATAGGTGCTTTGCCATGGCAGGATCGATGCGTTCTTGCAAGTAACTGGCTTGTTGTCTTACCAAAAAGTCGAGTTCTTGTTGCAATAGGGTTACAGGCAGATCGACCTCCAGCTCGGCGGTAAGTGCTTCAAGCACTGCCCGTTCTTTGTTTGCTTGAGTCTTTGTCTCAGCATCGTCTACTACACGCTTTTCGAGCAGTTCGCGTAGTTCGGCGATCGTTTGCTTGTCGCTAATCGATTGAGCAAATTCGTCATCAAGGGCAGGAAGTTCGCGACCCTTGATCGATTTGATCGAGACTACATACTTAATTTCCTTACCGACATATTCTTCAGGGTAATATTCTTCAGGAAAAACCGACTCAACTTCGACGACATCATCGATCGCTGCACCGATGATCGCTTGAACAACTTCAGGAATAAATGCTTTTTCGTCCACATCTAACTGAAAATCTTCTTCACCTGCATCGGGCAATTCTTCACCTGTGGCGCGGTCTAGAACCTTAAGATCGACGGTGACCACATCATTGAGCTGAATAGCCCGATCTTCGACGGGAACAAGGGTAGACTTGCGAACTTGGAATTCGTTTAAGGTGCGATCAACTTCGGTGAGGTCAGGTTTAATTTCTTCTGCTTTTACGGTGAAGCCTTGATATTTCGCAAGATTTACTTCTGGTTCAACATCGATCGCCGCCTTAAAGGATAACTCTTGTCCTGGAGTGAAGATTTGAACGAGGGTCTCGATATCCGTAATAAGTTGGAAGCCGCCCAGAGCCTTATCTTTTACTTCTTTATTTTCCGCAAGAGCTTCATTTAAGGTTTTTTCCAGTAGCTCTTCAAGGACATTAGCTTTAAGTCTTTGAGTGCCAACCTGTCTCAATACAAGTTGAGTAGGGGCTTTACCTTTGCGAAAACCGGGGACTTGCATCGTACGTGTCAAATCTTTGACGATGCGATCGTATATTGCTTGAGACTTTGCCCCTTCTACTTGAATGTCAAAACCAATTTGACTAGCGGGAAGCTTCTCTAGAGTGACCTTCATTATTTAAATATGCCTAGATTAAGTATGCCTAGATTGAATATATCTAGAAATCAAAAAACGTTGTTTGGGCTTTTGCCAACTTTTGGCAAAACTGTCAACTTGTGCCAAATTATGCCAAGTCTATGATAATACGATATTGGCGATCGCATATTTCAAAAAACTATACATTGGGTGAGAGCAAATTTTGCCATCACCCATAATAAATCCCCCTTTACTCTTTCGCCTTTACTCTTTCGCCTTTACTTTTTCGCCTTTACTTTTTCGCCTTTACTTTTTCGCCTTTACTTTTTCGACATAAAGGTAGGACGACCATCGGCGGGCTTATTGGGCGACAACGGCTTAGTAGCGGCATCGCGTGGTGAAGGTGTCATCGCTTCTGCGCCATCTAGCAAAATTTGCAACTTGGGACCAGTAGTCGCAAGGCGAATCGTAATACCGTCCTGCACTCGCTCTGTTTCGATCTGTTGATCGTTAATGTATGTGCCGTTTGCGCCAATATTAACGATCTCCCAATGCAGTGAGTGACGGCGAAGCTCCACATGGTAGCGAGAGACAACTGAGCTATAAAGGATCACGTCATTATCACCCGATCGCCCAATCCGAATGACTGGCTCAGATTTAAATTTCCATGTTTGGATCGGGATAGCTTCGATTGGATGCAGTAGGTTCAGCGTAATCACAGGGTTAATGCATTAATTTTGCAGGACTAAGGGATTTTCTACCGCAAATGCTACAGGATTTGCACTTATTCCAAAAGTTTAGCATTGACTTTAAGCATGATTACGATCGAATCTTGAAATCGAATCTCACAATAGATAGTGAATATAGCTATAGCTGGGTAGAATTAAATATAAAATTCCAAAAGCTGTAGCGCATGCTACAGCTTTTGATTCTGGATTTTAATTATGCCCAGCCACTTAACTTATGGGCAAGTAAGCCAAATTTACTTTTTTAATCAAAATATTCAATCAAAATATTCAATCAAAATATTCAACTTTAATCAAAATATTCATGAAAGATGTCACTATCATTGGTTGCGGGGTGATTGGGGCAATGCTTGCCTATGAGCTAAGTAAGGGCAAAAATAAGAGCAAAAATAACGATGAATTTAGGGTAACAGTGCTTGAAGCCAATGCTCGACCTGCAATGGTATCGACAAGCTCGGCTTTGGGCGTACTCATGGCAGCTTCTAGCTCCAGAGCAAGGGGAGTTTTGGTAAAGTTACGTTTGGCAAGCTTGAGTAAATACGATCGCCTAATTGCCGAGCTGACCGACCAAACCCAATGCGATATTCTCTATAACCGCAAGGGGATTTTAAATTTATATCGATCGCCTGATGCTGAAACAAAATCGCGATCGCTGTCTGAAATTCGCGCTAGACAGGGATTTGCGCTGCAATGGCTAGAGCGCGAGGAAGTTTTTGCTGATTTTCCACTATGGAAAACCGATGGCGGCTTATTAAGTCCCTGCGATCGGGCGGTACATCCTACCCAATTGGTAAATGCTCTCGTCGAAGCCGCAACTCAAAATGGGGTGAAGTTCCTTTGGAATACATCAGTGAATAATTTGGAGGAAATATCCAGCGATCGCATTGTCGTGACATCAGGTTTGGGCGCTAATGCCCTACTTTCCCCTTTTTTACAAAATCATCCTAAATATGCGGGACAAGATCTCATGCAACCCGTGGGCGGTCAAGCCCTGCTATTGCACATCCCCAACCTAAATCTCCAAAACGTCGTTCATATCGAAAATGAGGATGGCTCGGATCTCAATATTGTGCCTTTAGGTGGCGATCGCTATTGGCTCGGTGCAACCCTAGAGTTTGAACCCAAGCAAATCCCCTGTGAGGCGAACGTATCGTTATTGCTAGACCAAGCGATCGCTTGGTGTCCCACTTTTGCAGATGCGGAAGTTTTGGAAACATGGGCAGGCGATCGCCCCAGACCGCTTGCCAATCAATCGCCCATTTTAGGTTTTGTGCCCGATCATCCACATATGCTCGTTGCGACAGGTCACTATCGCAATGGCGTATTGATGGCTCCCATAACGGCTCAAATCACCAAAGATTTACTTTTAACTGGCACAAGCGATCTACCTTGGCGACCTTTTACCCTCTAGGTACACTTAAGCCGCTATTTCTAGCTCTTTTAACTCTTGCTCGGAATCTTCTTCAAACTGAACTTCAGTAGCATCAACTGTCACCGTCAGTTTTAGTCCCAATCCCTTGAGCCAATCAGCTAAACTGTGAATTGCTTCAGTACCTTGTTTTTGTAAGATTGCTTCTAGAGATTGAGTACTACCTCCTGTTTTATCTAGCGCTTTAGATACGTCGTTAAGTGCTAGGGGCAGTAGCTCAGGTTCAGGATCTTCAGCTTCGATGATCGCAGTAAGATAGCAAGCTGATTCAATAGGATCTTGCAGAGAATTAATCAGAGCATCCAAATAGCTGTCACTTACTAAGGTGTTAACTGGCGCATTATTTGTCTGTGCTTGTACGCTGTTCATAGTCTCTCCAATAGTTTTTAGCTTTGCGAATATCTCGATTTTGAGTGCTTTTGTCACCGCCACATAACAGCAAGATTACAACTGAGTCAATTTGCCCAAAATAAACACGATAACCTGCTCCATAGTGAATCCTTAACTCAAATACACCATCACCAACAGATTTGTAATCACCCAGATTTCCTAGAAATATGCGCCGTAATCTTTCGTTAATTTTAGCTCTTACTATTGGATCTCAGAGTGAGACTATCCACTCATCAAAGGGATTTGTGCCTGCTGATGTGATGTATCGCCTAATTTCTCTTGGTTGTAATGACATTATTGTTTGCTTCTTTGTCCACTGTCACCATAGATTTTTAAACCTAAGCTTTTAATTCAGTTATTTAAATTATAGAAGGCTGTAGTCTTGCTCTTGACTTAAATGAGTCTAAGCCTCTTAAAGACTTTCCTAATACTTGAGGTGGCTTTTGTAGTCTCTTTTGAGACTTTTCTAATAGCCTTGTATGAGTGATGACCAACATATATAAAGGTGGATTTATGAAGTTGTTCTATTTGATTGGATTTCCATTTGCCTGTTTTACACCACGTAGCAAAATGCTCACAGTTACATGTGAGCAGCTTATATTTTCTCTCTCCTAGTTTTCTTTTTGCTCTGGCTCTTACTTTGTCAACATCGCTGCATTGATAGTAACTTTTAACAGATATCCTATTTATGTCGCCATGTGCAAATTTTTTTAGTGAATCCTTCCGAACTTCATTACCGAAGTAGTGAATCACTTTGCTGGAGTTTAGACTAAAAAAGGAAAAAAAGGCAGAGTAAAAGAGATACAAACTGCCTAAAGTAGATGAAAAAGAAAAAAAGACATCTACAGCGCTTTGTGCTTAAACCCAAATCAAGGAAATTTTTGAAAGCGTTGCAAAGCAACGCTTTCAAAAATTTCCTTATGGTTCGTTTAATCGATAATTGCTGTAAGAAATGGCTACACCATTTCTTAACTTGGTATTAAAACTTAGCTTAGTTGACTGCGAAATTTTCTGGCACTGATTGTTAATAAGAGGACAGCGAAAATAGCAAGGGAAACCACATGCATCCATAGGGCTTCTAGCCCTACACCTTTGAGCAGAATACCGCGCACGATCGCTACATAGTGTCGTAAGGGATTAAACCATGAGAGATAGTAAAAAAATTCAGGCATCGTCTCGACAGGGGCGATCGCTCCTGACAACTGCACCATAGGCAAATTAATGAAGAATGTAGTGAGTACCACTTGCTGCTGTGATTGGCAAACGGTGGCTAGCATGATCCCCACACCAATACCCACAAAGAGATAAAGCCCTGACAAGATCAAGAAAAGGAAAAAGCTCCCCTGAAAGGGAATCCCAAACACAAATCTTCCTAAACCAAGGGCAAGAAAGACATCACCCATCAATAATACAAATAATGGCACAATTTTGGACAGGAGAATCTCCCAAGGCTCTGAGGGAGTCATGAGCAATTGCTCGAGCGTTCCCGTATCCTTTTCCCGCACAAGGGTTATGGAGGAAACAATTGAACCAATCAAGGTTAGTACCAGTCCGATTACGCCAGGAACAAAGAACCAACTACTTGCTAAGCCAGGATTGTAGAGAAATGTAACATGGGAGTCAATTGGTGGTGTGGAGGATTGCCCTGATAGGTTGGAGCTATACTGACGGACGATTTGACTGACATAACCATTGGCAATCCCAGCAGTATTGGCATCGACACCGTCAATGAGTACTTGGATTTCTGAGGGATGATCTTTGGCAAGATTCCGATTTAATTCGGGAGGGATGACGATGCCTACGGTGAGCTTGCCACGTTCTACTTGCTGTCCTAACTCTTTTTCACTAGATAGAACCTGCGCTAACGTAAAAATCCGATTTTCAGTAAAGGCGGATATTAGCTCTCGACTTTCGTGCGATCGCGCATAATCTACAACACCCATTTTCAGAAAATGCACATCAGGATTGAGGGCAAATCCATAAACTAGTAATTGAATTGTTGGCGGAAAAACCAACAAAATAATTAACTGTTTATTCCGTAAAATTTGATTGATTTCCTTCCGCACCAAAGCCCAAAAGCGACTTGCAAAAAACCAGTTAAACATTTTTAAATTCTCATCTCAATTAAATTTGCGTTATTATCCACAAGTCCATCGCTAAAAGCTAAAAGCTAACCGCTAAAAGCTTTCAATCCGTCAACTGCATTCTACTTAAAACTCTTCGAGCAACGTTAAAAAAGAACATCCCGATCGCAAAAATCATAATCTCGGCAAACCATACGCCAATCCATCCTGTGCCCCGCACATAGGCATCGCGGGTAATTTCAATAAAATATCGAGCAGGAATGACATTGGGTAATAGAGATAGAGGGAAAGGAATGTTACTTAATGGATAGATAAAGCCTGATAGAAGTAGGGCTGTTAAAAACCCGACAAGGGCAACCCCCTGTACGGCGGCGTTTTGATTGCTCGTTCGCGTACCTAACATTAATCCAAACATAACACTAGCCCATAGGTAAGTGGGAATGGCAAATAGTAAAGGGGTAGGATCTCCCGCAAAGCTTAATCTAAACACGATCGCCCCAATAGTCATTACTAAGAGCGCTATGCCCATACTGATGATCAAGTAGGCTAAGCCTTTGCCTAAAATTAATTCCGTAGAACTCATGCTAGAAGCATAAACCTGCAAAATCGTTTGACGCTCTTTTTCGCGAACCATGGCGATCGCCGATAGCAGAGAAGGGAAAATCCATAACACTACCGCATAGACTCCAGGGACAATGTAGAGAGATTCTTGTCTGCCAGGATTGAACCATAGACGAGATCTAGTGGTTAGCAAATTAGTGTCAGGAATTAAACCCTCGGCTTGCATAAAATCACTAGTTGTCGCCTTGATGCTATTTTTGATGACTCTGGCATTATTGGCATCCGTTCCATCGACAAGGACTTGGATATCGGCAATTTTTCCTGCGGCAATGCGACGACTGAATTCAGGGGGAATAATTACCCCTGCCTTGGCGATCGCGCGATCGAGGGCTATTTCTACCGAGTCATTCACATTCCAAGGCACAAAGATAAATTGATTGGTGGCAAATAGCTTGGCGACATAGCGTTGACTAATCGGACTGCGATCGTAATCTTGAATCACAAGGGGAATATTCTTCGCTTCTAGACGTATGGCAAAGCCGAAGATAAATAGTGTAATCAATGGTAGTAAAAATGCTAACGCCAAGGTCAAGCGATCGCGTTTAAATTGCGATAGTTCTTTGGAGCATTGAGAAAGGATTCGTTTCATACTTGAATTGGCGCTTTTATAATTCTTTAGATATTGCAATCAGAATCTCTAGCTTGAGCGACTCGCTATAGTCATCTTCATAGATTAAAGATTTAATAATTTCTTTTAATAGATCCTTATTAATTTTTCCTTCAGCTACCCAAACAGCAATATTTTCCATCTCTAATACAAACTTCTTCACGATATAGTCGTAGCCATTAATTTTTAGGAAATAACATCCCAATTCAATGCTAGAACGTTTATTACCATCGACAAAAGCATGGGATTTGATAATCGAAAAAACTAAGTGGGTTAGTTTGTCCTCGAATTCTGGATAATAAAGATCATTCTGAATATGTTCTAGTGGACTTTCTAGCAAGCCCAAATTATTGATTCCAGCGAGACCTCCTGAATTACTAATAATCCAATCATGCAAATCAATAGCGTAATGAATATTAAAATAAAAGAATTGTTTACTCATTGACTATCGATCCTTGAGGCGTTTAAATACAGCTAAAATCTCTGGATCGGCTAGTTGTTCTTCTAGAGACCTACTCGCTTCTCCTAAGAACTTCTCAAAATCAGTTTCGGGTACAGTTTGAATATAAGCTTCTAACTTTTGATGTAGGGCATCTCTAAAGCCAAGATCGCGACTTGCCATTTTTGTGCGAGCATCGTCAATAATGGGTTTTAGGTAATGATTATTCGCAGCAAAGTTAATCAATTCATCCAATTCTGACGGCTGAAGTTTGCGCCCTAATTGAGCAGATTTGATTTTCATATCTTCTGCTAAACCATTTTCCACACTGGCGATCGCCTTAAGAACTTCGGCGTACAGAGTATCACGCACTTTATCTTTGCTTTTTAAATTGAGGATCTGACTATATTCTTGAGCATTTTCTTTGAAAACCAGTTGATAGATTTTATTGGTATAGATTGCATATTTGATTTTTCCCATATCCAAATAGCTATTTAAAGCATCAGTAAAGACTTTGCGATAACTAACTTCGTGATAAGTGGATGGCAAGTATTCACAGTCACGCTGATTAATGTATTTAGTGTGTCCACCAGATCTCTCTGCTACGACCTCAATCACGATATCTAGAATACGGGAGCGGATCAGTCGAGCGCGATCGCTTTCTGTTAAAAGCATCGCGATATTCAGGGCAGCTCGAAAAGTAAATATACCTAAAGCTGTCGTTTTGCTACCGTAATCAATTACGACACCACCAGTAGTGTTTAGAAAATCTTTAAGGGCTTGACCTCTAAGCACTGTATAGCCATTTGTTTTAAGTTCTTCTGCATGGTTGGTTAGATATTTCTCAATTGTGCTTTCACTAATCTCAAATAGAGAAACTAACTGCTGTTTCGTAAAGACGACAGTATCTTGATAAGCAATGCCGCCAAGAGCAAGATGCTCTTCTACTTTTTCGATCGCATAGCGATTGTTCAGAATATTTTGCCGATCGCGTTGGGAGTTGGTAAGGTCGTTAAGCATAAGAATTGTCTTTGATATTAACTGCGAGTTTATACTAATATTTTTACTTTAGCTGTTACTCATCTAAGTGAGCTATACCAGCTTCCGATCGCTGTACTGTGCCAATAAAAGCATCTTCCAAGGAGAAAGGCACGGGACGATCGCTAAAAATTTGAATGTGATTTTCGGCAAGATGCGATCGCATTTGGGGTAACTCGACCGATGGATCATCTAGCACCACATGGAGGCGATCGCCAAAGATCGAGACGCGCCAAGGTTCTAAAATTGTTTTTAGGTAATTAGCGGCTTGTTGATTGCGATCGACCTTCAGTTCGATTAACTGACCGACTTGAGCAGCTTTAACCTCCGTGGGCGAACCTTGCAAGACCACCTCACCAGCCACCATAAAGCCCATACGGTTGCATTGTTCCGCTTCCTCTAAATAATGCGTGGTCACTAAAATCGCCGTTCCCTGTCGCGCAAAATCATTAATCGTGCGCCAAAACTGTCGCCTCGCCAAAGGATCGACCCCAGAAGTCGGCTCATCTAAAAAGAGAATTTCTGGCTCATGCATCACCGAAGCCCCAAAGGAGACACGCTGCTTCCATCCCCCTGGAAGTTTGCCCGTCAGCATATTTTCCCGCCCGATTAGCCCGCAGGTTTCTAAGACCCAAGCAATTTTTTGTTGGCGTAAGTGTTGAGGAACTTCGTAAACGCCACAATAAAATTCTAAATTCTGAAGAATGCTGAGATCGTCATAGAGCGTAAATTTCTGGCTCATGTAGCCGATTCGTTTTCGTAAAGCACTACTCCGCAAATTCTGGCTCTGCCCTGCTAAGGTCATTTTGCCGCTCGTCGCTTCCAGCAAGCCACAGAGCATTTTGATCGTCGTGGTTTTACCTGCACCGTTCGCGCCCAGTAGTCCATAAATCTCGCCATAGTGAATTTCCAGATTCACCTCTTTTACGGCGCGAAATTTGCCAAAGGTCTTTTGGAGATTTCTAGCAGCGATCGCTACATTATCCATTCTCGCCTCACTCAAATTCTGGGCTTTAGATCGCGGAAACGGCAGGAATAAGGGATCGGAGCCTTGCTGTCGCAGTCTGGTGACAAAAACATTTTCAAGGGTTGCATCGCTGGCTTGAATGCTATCAATCGGGACTAAACTTTCGCTAAACGCCTGTCTTACAGCCCGCTCATCGGCTTCTAGATTTTCTACCAGCACATCTAAGCGATCGCCAAAGGTCTGCACATCCGCAATACTCGGTCGCCCCCTTGCGGTTTCTAAAAGCACCTCTTCCGCCGCCGCCAGTGCCGATGTCCTTACCTCTAAACGCTGCAATCCCAGATTGGCGCGTAATTGCGGTAATGTACCGATTTCGCTAATTTGTCCTTCGTACATTAGGGCGATGCGATTACAGCGCTCGGCTTCATCGAGATAAGGTGTTGCTACGACAATGGTCATCCCATCGTCAGCAAGGGCAGCTAACACGTCCCAAAACTCGCGGCGCGATACGGGATCGACTCCTGTAGTCGGTTCGTCTAGCAATAACAATCGGGGCTGGGACACTAAGGCACAACAGAGAGCCAGCTTTTGTTTCATCCCACCTGATAATTGACCTGCAAGGCGATCGCCAATCCGCTCTAAACTCATCAACCGCAAATACTTATCGCGCCGCAGTTGAAACTGGTCGTCGGGAACTTGCCGTAATCCTGCACTGTAGCGCAAGTTCTCATCGATGCTCAAATCTAAATAGAGCGAAAATTGCTGCGTGAGATAGCCAATATTTAAGCGCGCAGTGCGCGGGGCTTCTCCTAGTACCAATACTTCTCCACCAGAAGATTCCATTACGCCGCCTAAGATATGGAAGCAAGTGGTTTTCCCTGCGCCATCGGGACCAATCAAGCCAAATATCTCTCCCTGTTGTACTGCAAAATCGATGCCTTTAACTGCTAAAAAATCTCCATAGCGCTTCGATAGATTGCGTACTGAGATTACAGAATCAAAAGAGATAGAATTTTCAACTGAGGGATTAGAAGTAAGTAGCATTGTTTTTTAGGGAGTATTAATAATCCGATCGCACTCATCCAAAAAGATAGAAGTAAATTCTTGGAGCATATCGACTTTGGTTTGATCACTTGTGAGGAGTTTATCAATATCTTGCCAAACAAATCTTTGAATGCTTTCATAGCCATATGGAATATGGTGAAGCCGCTCTTGTTTTACAATTTTTAGTTGCTCAATTAATGAATTTATAATATCAGGATCATTCCTCCACATAACCTTCAGAAGTTTCCTTTTGTCTGATTCGTAGTAATCATTATCAGAACCATAAGCTCCCATTTCAAATGCTTCAGCAATTGTCAGTATCATTTTTGTAATACTACTCCAAAATATCTCTGTGCTTCCGTTCTCCCAATACATATACCAAACTGGGAGATCATTCTTTCCGCAGTCTACAAAGAGAATATCGTCTTCATAACTGAAAAGAGGGAATGAGTTTACTTTCCATGAGTTGGGGAAAGTAGAAATAATTTTATAGTCCTTTATCGCATCTTCTAATGAAGAGAAAGGAAATACAACACAAATCCAATGATCTCCAGAACCATTGTGCCATTTATATAACTCCCGCAATTCTTCTGGAAAGACAAAAGGCAGATCTTTGACTAAATCATTAATTTTTTCTTCGCTAAGCCCATCTCCCCATTCCGCAAATTGGGTGGGATAATTTTGAGATAGGAAAGTATCGATTCTTGATAGAGCATTAGTAAGTGACATGAATTTTTAATCCTCTTTCAGTTAAATTAATTACTTCAAATCAATCTCAGCATCCGCAGGCATTCCCGACTTCGCAAAGCCTTCAGGCTGGTCGATCGCTAACTTAACTCCAAATACTTGCTTAACGCGATCCTGCTTGAAGTAGATATTTTCGGGAGTAAAGGAAGCCTTGGTATCGATTTGCGCTACATGGGCAGCAAAGGGCTTATTCGGGCTGGAATCGAGAAATACTCTAGCTACCTGACCGACGCGAATTTTACCGATGTCTCCTTCGGGAATATAACATCGCAAATACACGGCATTCGGATCGATGATTGTCAGCAGCGTTTTACCCGTTGCTACCACTGCCCCCGACTCTAGCGGACGACTCTGGACAATGCCATTAATGGGGCTTTTGACCTTAAAAGAATCTAAGCGACGTTGAATTTGATCGCGAGATGCTTGCGCATTTTTGACCTTTGCTTGAGCTGCCGCTAATTTAGCGATCGCCTGAGTCCTTTGTAAATAATAGGCATCGAGTTGGGCTGTGCGAATGTCTGGATTCAAGCCCGTTGATCGCACCTGAACCGAACTACCCTGAGCTGCCAAAAAGCGATCGCGCGCAGCAGTAACCCCCGCTCGACTAGCTACCAACTTTGCTTCAGCCGTATTTAGATTCGCTAAACTGGTTTCCAAAGCGGTTTGCTTTTGGTCAAATTGCTGCTGATTGACCGCCCCTTGCTTGACCAGATCGGCATAGCGATCGCGATCGATCGCCGCCAGTCTCAGTTCCGCCTTCGACTGTTGGAGCTGAGCCTCGGATTGTTTGACCTGAGCCTCAGATTGACGCAGATCGGACTCTGTTGCCGCTACCGTAAATTGTGCTTGATCGATTCTGCCGACCGAGTCACCTTCTGACTGCTGAAGATTTAAACTCGCTTCGCGAATCCGACTCTCAGCGACCGAAACTTCATCTTTGGCTTGAAGTTCCTCTTGGCGTGCTGCCTCGATCTGCGCATTTAATCCACTAAGTTGAGCGGGAATTTCTTCATCTTCAATTTCTACGACCAATTGATCTTTTTTAACCGTATCGCCCTCACGAACGAGAATTGTCACAATGCGTCCGCCAGTTTTTGCGCCAATATCGGTTTCATCCGACTCCAAGCGCCCGCTTACATGCAATACCGTTTCCGCAGGCTTGGGCAAAATCATCCAAATCCCATAACCAATCACCCCAATTGCTAATGTCAAAGGAATAATTAGCCGCAGGTTTATTTTTTTCTTTTTGACATCAAGGGTTGGAGTTGGGAGCGAACTTGGCAAGTTGGACTGTTGCTGAGTCGATTCGGGTGGATTGGGGGCAGTCTGTGTCATAGCGATCGCCAAAGAACGTAGGATTTATCTGTCATACTAGACAGTCTAGTATGGACAAGATCGCAATACAATTAAATAAAATTAAATCTTTTCGCTCTTTTTACTAAATTCTCAGTTAACTTCATGACTCTCATCGCCAGCCCTTCACAGACCAGCAATCACAAACAAGAAAAAATTCTCCAAGGAGCAATGCAGGTTTTTTTTCGAGATGGTTATGCGGGGACGAGTATGGATCGAGTAGCGATCGAGGCTGGAGTTTCCAAACAAACTATCTATAGCTACTTTCATGACAAAGAAGGTTTATTTAAGGCGCTAATCGAACAAATTACCATCTCACGCTTCCAAACTCTATTTGATTCTGAAGAATTGACTGGTGATCCAGAGGGACTATTGCGGCAAGTAGCGGAAGCCTATCTCCTAAAGGTTAGCGACGATCACCAATATCTCAGCCTATTAAGAGTCGTCATTGCCGAATCATCGCGATTTCCTGAAATGGCAAAACTCTATTATCACACCGTAATCCAACGCGGACGACAACTATTAGGAAAGTATTTTGATGATCGTCCCGAATTAGGAATTCAAGACTCTGAAGCGACCGCTCAAATCTTTTTCGGCACGCTGGTTTCTTTTGTGGTGTCGCAGGAACTGATGTACGGCAAAGAGATTATGCCCCTCTCCTCCCAAAAACTCGTAGATAGTCTTGTCTATCTTATTTTAAGAAACAAATCGATCTAAATCAGAGACCCGTCACCCGCAATGCGGGTGACAAGTCTCTGATTTAGACCAATTCACGAAAGTGTTGTCACACTTTCGTGAATTAAAAACCAAACCCAGTGAGGTTTTGAGATTCCCAAAAACTTGGCAATTGCCGCATATCTTCAAATACCAGCTTAGCTCCTGCGGCAATTAAATCCTCTCGATGGGAAGAGTCGCTATGACTCGGTGCATAACCTAATACCGTCATTCCCGCCGCATAGCCCGCTTGCACACCTGTTACGGAGTCCTCAATTACTAGGCAATTCTCTGGAGCATATCCCATTTGACTTGCAGCATAGAGATAGACATCAGGAAAAGGCTTGGGGCGATCGACATGATGACAGCTATAGAGCTTGCCATCAAAATAGTCTAAAAGTCCCGTTAGTTCTAAGGCTAACCTTATATGACGAGGACTACTATTGGAGGCAACACATTTTGGCAGGGTCAGCGCTTGTAAAATCTCGGTAATTCCTGCGATCGCTTTTAATTCCTGCTTCATGGCAACAATGCCCCGTTCTCGATTGAGATCTAACAAATTAGATGGAATGGGTTTTCCATAAATTTGTTGGAGGATTTCAATAGAGGTCGCCACGGATTTCCCGACGAATAAACGGGTGACCTCTGCATAGGTAATGGGAAATCCACATTCAGTTAAAGTATCAGCGAACACGCGATTGATAATTGACTCGCTATCAACCAATACGCCATCACAATCAAAAATCACCAATTCTACATTTGCCATCAGTTTCGTCATACTCAAGATACACTTCAAATATAGATTGGTGGGGTGAATCACCACCAACCATCTTTGATGAAAATCAGCAGCTTTATAATGTAGATTTTGATAATGTAGATTTTGATTCAAAAACTTGGTGGAGCAATGCTAAGCTAGCATCAATTTTGGCGATCTGTTCTTCGCTCAAGGAGTCGAGCAGATCGGCAATATAAGCACGGGTAAGATCTCTAGCCGCATCGAGATGTTCTTTTCCTTCCGTCGTCAATTTCAAGGAAACGCGACGACGTTCCGAGGGATGATCGCACCGATGGACGAAGTTACGTTGTACGAGACGTTCTGTATTTGACGAAGCGGTAGCACAGGTTACGCCTAAATGTTCGTAAAGAATCAGGTAAGAAATTGACAAAAGAGCCAAAGCGGCTAAAGTAAAGGGATGAAAGAGCCACCGCAATATGAACGAGAAGCCCTAGAAAATATGCCAGTAGGAGAACTGGTAGAAGTAATC
>NZ_ALWB01000082.1 GCF_000332215.1 Pseudanabaena biceps PCC 7429 | reverse complement strand
TACATTTTAATTCACAAAAGTGTGACAACACTGTTTACTAGGACATAAACCCCAAGAATTGACTGGCGGCGCGAAGCGCCGCCAGTCAATTCTTGGGGTTTGATTTGTCCTAAGCTTGTTTAAGCGAATGCTCAAAGTGGCTGCGATTTTCAAATACCTCAAACAAAGTCTTCATTGAGGTTACTTCTAAGAGAAAGTCCACATATTCGCTGATGGAGCAGAGGGCAAACTTGCAACCGATCGCCTTAGAGGTTCTTAACGCAAAAATTAAGGCTCCTAATCCCGAACTATCCATCTGTTTTAGATGCTGGAGATCGATAAGTAGTACGTCAGGCTTGCGATCTAGCACATCGCTTGCTTGTTGACGAAAATAATTAGTGCTGGTCGCATCAAGGTGACCAATGGGCTGCATTACTTCTATACGCATGATGATTCTCTCCTTGCTCCTTGATGTTTAGAAGCTAAAAAATATTTAATTTTAAGTAAATTGACTTATATAAGGGCTTAATTAAGCTTAATTAAAATGTCTGAAGGAGTCTCTAGATAGCTTCCTCAAGGAAAATTCCCCAAGGGGAAAAACTGTCCGTTTCATGGAGACATAGTACTCCCTTGCTTAAGTATTTATTTCTCCAAAAGTTATTAAAAGGTTATCCCTAAAGTTATGAGTATGTTTAGTAAAAAGTTACTTCCAGCGGTATAAGCAGCTAGGCATAATTAATTACAAACCAAAACCCGTAAAGTTGCGCCCCGTAGGGGCGCAACTTTACGGTTTTTGGTTTGTAATTAATTATCGCTAGCTACTTACCCTAGCTCCTTACCCTAGCTCCTTAATAGTCTGATTGAAGCGCAATAGCTCTAAGGAGCGATCGCCATAGATCGACTCGATAGTTTCTTTACAGCAGGAGATCGCAAACTCATCAAGGTCTTTTGGTTCGACACCAAACATATCGTAAAACGTATCGGTTGCGACTCGGCAGAATCTCGGTCTTTGGTCGTAAATCTTGCATTGGCGCTGGATATGGTCAAAATTGATACACCAACCATCATGCCCCACCATGCTCAAGTACTGCTGTAGCTCAACTGGTGTTAGGTAATCTGCGAGATCGGGGCGATCGCTAGGAGTGAGATTACAGCAAGCACCACAGCCGCTAATACATTGCCAAGTTGACATTATTTCTAGTTTTTAATCTATACAGTTTATTTATACCAATTTACGAAAGTGTGACAACACTTTTGTGAATTAAAAACTAAACCTAGTAAGGGTTTGAAAAACTAAAAATGGCGTAGCCATTTTTAGTTTTGGTATTACCCACTTTATAGCAACGTAAGGTTTGCTAGTGAGAAGGACGGTGCTCTGCGCCGTCCTTCTCACTAGCACTAAATCTTAGTTCCACATGCCTTACAAAACTGGGCATCATGGTCATGCAGGGATAGACCGCAGCGAGTGCAAACAATTTCTTTGAGCAGATCGTTAGGGCGATCGCCTTGATTAGCTGTTTTAACTAACCGCTTAAATAATTCGCCTAGCTGCACAGGAATGAGGGCAATGCCCGTGAGTACCATTAACACCGTCGTCAGTTTCCCCGCCTCCGAATGGGGCATGATATCGCCATAGCCCACAGTGGTCATTGTAAAAATCGAAAAGTAGAAAGCATCGAGAAAGTTGTGAAACTGGGGATTATTCGGATGCTCGATTTGATAAACTAAGCCCGAAAAAACAAACACGATCGCAAATAACGTAAAGATCACCCGCAAGAGAATAGCAATATCTTCATTCTTGTTAGGAAACAGCGATCGCGACTCTACGAGGCGAATCAATCGTAAGATCCGAAACCAGCGCAGGAGACGGAGAAAAGCCACATCAATCGCCCCCAAAAAGAAGGGCAAAATCGCCACCAGATCGATGATCGCATAAAGGCTAAATAGATGCTTGAGTTTCTCCTCCGCGCACCAAAGCCGCAAAAAGTACTCCAGTACAAACAGCCCTAAAATGATGTCGTCTAGCAGGTTGAGTCGGGTGCGGGTAATCTCGCTAATTTCAAAGGTTTGGGCAACAAAACTAGTAGCAGAAGCAAGAACAAGAATCGCGATCGCTATATTGATTGACTTACCAATTGGTGTCGCAAGGTCATCGAGATAAAAGCTAATTTTCTGTCTTAACATAACGACCTAAGTAAGTGGGCTTAATTAAATATAAAACCCTAAAACTTGCGGCGCACGCGCAGCGTGCGCCGCAGGTTTTATACCAAGTTAAGAAATGGCTACGCCATTTCTTAACTTGGTATAAAACCCTTACTAGGTTTAGTTTTTAATTGTGAATTGGTATAAGGGTTTTCAAAGCTGAAAATGGCGTAGCCATTTTCAGCTTTGGTATAAATCCATTCTCTAATTAAAAACCAAACTCAAAACCTGTGGCGCAGGCGCAGTTTATGCCATAGGTTTGGGATTTTAAGTAGCTCAACATACTTAGAAGAGCGTACCGCCCGCGTAGCGGGCGGTACGCTCTTCTGGGCTTTAAGTTTACTTATGCTGAGCTACTTAAAATCGGGATAAGCATAATGTCGCAGTCTCTACTAAAGTTACATTAGCCCTCTTGTAGATTAGATTTTTTTGGTAAAAAGTGGAAATTTTATGTATCAGTAACGGACATGGTGAAGATATCATCGCCGCACGTATCTGCATTGAACTAGAAAAATTAGGATTCTCAGCGATCGCCTTACCCCTTGTTGGTGTAGGACATGCCTATGTTAAGGCAAATATACCAATAGTCGAGCAGTTTACTCAGGCGATGCCATCAGGGGGCTTTGTCAGGATGGATAGCCGTCAACTAGCCCGTGATGTCAAAAGTGGTTTAGTCGGGCTTACCCGCAAACAATTGGGCTATGCGTGGAACTGGTCGCGCGATCGGCGAAGGGGGAAAAGACTGATTTTAGCCGTAGGGGATATTGTGCCACTGCTGTTTGCTTGGCTACCCTCTAAGTTTGGTGGGTGCGATTTTGCCTTTGTTGCCACGGCAAAGTCAGAGTATTATTGGCGCGATCGCAAAAGTGGATTACCCCACGTTAAAAAGCCCTTTGGTGGCTCTATCTTCTTTCCTTGGGAACGCGCTTTAATGAATAGCGATCGCTGTAAAGCGATCTTCGTTCGCGATCAGTTAACTGCGGAAATTTTAAACCGCGATTTTAAGCTGTCTGCCATTTATTTAGGCAACTCCATGATGGATGGATTGGAGCCTCAGGGTCTAGATTTTGGTATCGGTGAAAACGAATGGGCGGTGACAATTTTACCTGGATCGCGATCGCCTGAAGCCTACGAAAATTGGATGACCTTAATGCTTTGTGCCCAAGTAGTTTCCCGCACAATTCCTCATAACGTACATTTTCTGGTAGCGATCGCTCCTGATTTAGATCTCGAAATTATCGGACAGAGCATTATTCAAAAAGGTTGGCTGCGGATTGATGAAACCACCTTTAAGGTGCAAAACGCTCGGCTCATGCTCCTGCAAAATGGATTTGGCGATTGCCTCCACCAATGTCATTTAGGCTTAGCCATGGCTGGAACTGCTACCGAACAAATGGTGGGTTTAGGGAAACCTGTAATTACGATCGCTGGTAATGGTCCTCAATTTACGCGCAAATTTGCCGAAGAACAGGCTGATTTATTGGGTTGTTCGATTAATCTGATTGACAAGCCCGCTCAGGTTGCCGATGTGCTTAATGAGATTTTGCAAGATCCCGATTACTTTCAAGAAGTAAGTCGCAATGGAGAAGAACGGATGGGAAAAGCGGGAGCATCAGCAAACATTGCCAAATATATCGCTGAAAAAATCATCTTTTAAAGGACTTTGAGTAAAAGCGTTACTTAGCGCCACTTTTACTCAAAGTTCTAATTGGAAGGTTACCGAAAGATAATGATACCTAAACTCAAGCTAGTCAAATTGGTGAGAAGGCTGATTAGACTAGCTTGAGCAAAGGATAGCTGTCTTTGACTGAGCGACGATATAACCCAAGCCTCATAGACGATCACAAAGACTTCAGAAGCAGGCATGGCAAAACGATAGGGGATTCCTTGGGCAAATAAATCCCATCTTCCATAACCACACAAAATTGAAATCAATCCCCCAAGGATATTTCCGCCGATGAATATAGTTAAGGCAGAAAAAACTAATTTGGATAATGAGGCTGGGGGATCTACCTGCATAGTCAAACCAAAGAGCAAGGCGATCGCCAAGGAGCTAATCCCAAAATAGCGCGTCATAGCGCTTTGAAATGGCTCCAGCGAAGGAAAGAAAGACCAGACCACAGGATAGCTAAAGAGATTAACCATCACGATCACAAGCAAGATTTTCCCAAAGAGGGGAAGCGATGCTTTTCGCCACCACATATAAATGGCAGCGACCAGCAACTCCGAAAGAATTGTTAATAACCAACCGCGCCAAAAGATCCGATCTTTATATTGTTGAAAGGGAGAATAACTGCCAAAGGAATAGGAATCTTTTTCGGCATTCTGCACGATCCGCATAGCATCATCAGTTACTTCCACTTGCCACGATCCGTCACTGGGGAAAGATAAATTTTCATTCTTATAACGAACGGATGTATCTTTGGGAATGGGCGGACTCATACGCACGCGATCACTGAATTGACCGATCATGCGGAACAATGGCTTCGGTGGCTCTTTTGATGGAGGTTCGTTAATGGGAAAGGAATTTAAAATGTCATCTACTAGGAGACAGCGATCGTCAAAACAATCTAATCGCTCTCCTCTCGACGATGCCTGCGCCCCATTAGTTAGACAACCCGTATCGCGACATTCACCATATTGAACCACTAGAACTGGGCGATCGCAGTTAGCATTGCTGCACTCAACAATCTGTAGCCCTTGCAGGGTTTTATGTCCTGAGGTATGAGTCAGCGTAAACCAGTTCATTTGCGGTGGCGGCGGCGCATTAGCCCTGACTGGATTGACAAAACAGCTAATTGCAAGGAACAAACTCATCAATGCGATCGCCAAGATATGCATCGATTTTCTCGGTTTCAAGATCTTCCATGCCATCAATACATATCCGTCTTTTGTTAACCACATCGCTTCATATAAGTAGCTAGACGCAATAAATATAAAACCCAAAAAACTATAGCGCACACGCAGCTTGCGCTATAGTTTTTGATTCTGGATTTTAATTATGTCTAGGTACTTATAATACCAATTCACGAAAGTGTTGTCACATTTTCGCGAATTAAAAACTAAACCTATTAAGGGTTTTCAAATCAAGAAATAGCTACGCTATTTCTTGATTTGGTATAAGTCCATCTGCATAGTTAAAGAATAACACCAGAGGCTGTAATACCTGTGAAACGGGTATTACAGCCTCTGGTGTTATTAATTTTTACGAGAACAAATCTTTAAAAAAGAGGCTTATTTCAGCACGATCCCGCACTTCAAAGAAATCAAGGGGGACAACCCCATCTAAATGACGACTAACGACATTAAATCCTAGTCTAGCCCGCCGATAGTTCAGCACTAAGGGACTATTAACAGGTAAAGGCGATCGCAACCAAGCATCAAAATTAGGGGCTTGATTCATGCGATCGCTCATGGCTTTAACCGTAAAGACTGATCGCTCATCGGGTAAACTACTGGTCGCAAATACATAGGCTCGTTCTAGTAATTTGTCCCGTAAATTTGGATTTAACCAAGCGGAAATCACCATTTCTAGGGGTGTTTGCGGGTTTTGCTTGACCGCTTGCAAAGCATTGGTATCGTTAGCGATCGCATTGGCTAACAGGATTGCCGTTGAATTCCCCGTTTGTTTGAGTTCGTCAACAGCATTGGGATTCCCATTCCACCATCTTAAGGCGGCAAGATATACGGCTTTGCTAGGACTATTCCGATAAGCATTTTCCAGATTGGTAACTATTTGGGGGTAAAGGGATTGGAAGGCGGGATCTGACCAGATTGGACTGGTAATAAAGCTAGGATCGTTCAGAACTTCGGCAACCATCGCGGCGATCGCCTCAGGATTTTTGCCCTGTCGCAACAGACTAATTCCCAACCCAAAGGAAAGCGATCGCTTAGTGGGAACGAGTTCGAGTCCCCGCCGAAAATAGGACTCTGCGGCTTGTACGGCACTTAAAGGATCGGTGGGTGATGCATCGCGGAGACTGAGCCATGCGGCGGCATTATATCCCGCTTCATTATTGGGGTTGATGGCGATCGCGGCTTTAATCCATGTCAAGCCATCCTTTTGCCATGTAGGAGACTGGGGCAGGTTGGGATAACTGATGGCGAGATCCGCCAAATTCCAACCTAGCTGATAGGGATAGTAAGGCTCCCAAGGTGCAAGCTGATGGGCAAGTTTTAGCCGATCTTGGAACTTATCGATCGCCGCGATCGCTTCCGTTACGGTTTCCTGTTTCGCGATGGCTAAGTCATTTCTTGCCCTTGCTAGGTAGATGAAACCCATGCTAGAAGCTTGCCATGCCGTATTGACGGGAACTAACCAAGCGATCGCTATTACCAAATAGACTGTGGCAAGGATGGACAACCATAAACGAGGTTGCTTTTGATGACCGAGGCTAATTAATTCCCCGCTATGCACTTGCCCGAGATAGGCGAGACTGGCAAAAACGATCACCAAACTGCCGCTAATCGCAGGCACATCAAGCTGATAGTCAGTAATCGCCAGCATTCCATAGCCGATTAAGCTCGCAAATAACCCATAAGTAATCGCCTGTTCTTGAGGATTGGCATTCCAAGTAGGAGATCTGTGTAATTTCACAAATAAACTGGCGATCGCGACCCCTACCAAAACCACGACAATCACAGCGCCGATGCCGAGTTCCGCCCACAGATGCACAGGCGTACTATGGAGCTGAAATAACAGCTCTGCTTCTCGTCCCGCCCATGACGGACGATATTGTTGATAAAACAGGATCGCTGAACCCGCCCCTGCCCCAAATAACCAATGGTCTAAGCCGATCCGCCAACCCGTATCCGCTGCGATCGCTCTAAAAAATAATTCTCCCGAACCTTGAGCGGGATTGGCAAAACTTGAAACTAATCCTGAAATTAGAGATCGCAACCGATTGTTGGTAGCAATCAACAGTGCGAAGATAGCGATCGCCCCACCGCCACCCCCGATCGCTAGCCAACGATTGCCCCGACTCTTAAATAAAGCCACCAATATGCCATAGAGAACGATCGCTCCCAAGCCCAAAAAGCCCCCGCGCGAACTGGTGGTATATAAATCGACTAGTCCCAAACCGATCCCTACCAACCAGAGCGATCGCCACATTCCCCTTTGGGCGATCGCCAAGCTTGCCAAAATTGGCAAAACCAACATCAAAAAACCCGCCACATAATTTTGATGCCCCATCGGAGCCCAATTACGCGATTGCAAATCCGAAAAATCGTAACTGAGATTTAGTCCCCATTGATTGAGCTTGGCAAAATTAGCCAACTGGGGCAGCCAAGTTTGCGTAGTCCAAAAAACCAAACTTTCAATAATTACCGCAATCCCCAATAAGCCCAGAAATCGTAAAATCGGCAAAAGTTGAGAATCATTGCTTTCTCCTTCTTGGGAAAATACTTTATGGGATTGGGAAGATGCCCCATGCAAAAAATTATTAGTCACGTATAGCGCGATAAAATAGCCAAATGCCGTCAAGCTATACCACATCCCCTGATTGGGAAACTGAGAAAACATCGTCGATAAGCACAATGTGATCGTACTAGCGCCAATCGCCCAGTCAAAGCCGCTCCCCAATAGATAAAAAGATTTCTGCTGCCGCCATAAATTTAGCAACCCTGCGATCGCAAAACATAGCAAACCTACTTGCCATAGCATCACCCAAGGGAAAGCCACCATCTGGGTACTACTATCGGGCAATAGCGTAAATAAAATATAAGCAGCAATGCCTAACTGGACGATTAATCGACCTGTACTCATAAAATTTGGGAAATCCAATTTAACAAAATAATCAGTGGCTTGCTCAGTGGCTTGCTCAGTAACTTGCTCAGTGACTTGCTCAGCCAATAAGGTAGGCTCCAATTATCTCAGCATTTTCGGCAAGGAAACCAGATTTAGAGTTTTTCAAGCCTATACCCTAGAAAACCTTAAAAAGAGATCCTTAAAAAGAGATATTATGGCGATCGCATATATTTTCGTAAATTATGGATGGGGTTTCATCTTCCTTTGACCGTAGCAAAACACTCGAATATGAATCAATTGCGGCAGAAATGTTTGCTAGTCGCAGCCCTGAAGAGTTATTAAAAATTTTTTTAACTAATTTAGGAGAACAATTAGGTATCAGTCGTGTTGCCATCTATCAATTAACCAATCAAGATGAAGGGCTTGTATTAGTAGAAGCCATTGCCCCCAATATCCCCACTATTAAAAACCAGCCCTATCCTATTACTTATTTTGGTGTAAGATCCCTTGCCGATTATCCTCAGGATCGTGCGGTGCGGTTGCCAAATGTCGCTCAGACCCAAGAAGTTTTGAGCGTACATCAACTTTGGCAAAGGACAAAGGTAAAAGCGATGATGTCCGCCCCAATTTTATTTGATGCATTGGCAGGAGACAAAAAGATTTGGGGTTTAACGTTTGTCCAACAATGCGATCGCCCAAGGTGCTGGCAACCCCAAGAGGCAATTTTTTTGTATGAGTTATCACAAGTCTTAGGGCAATGTTTGCAGTTTTGGGAATTGAGTCTGCGCTCCAATCCACATTCACCAGCATTGCTGACAAATATTAATAACTACAACGACGGCAATAACGATAGCAATAATGACGGTAATAATAGCAAATACGCTGCCAACCAATATACTTACAATAATTACGGCAGCTACGATCGCCAAGAGGATGACGATCAAGAAGAATTTATTGCTAGAAGAGTAGAACTATCTCAAGATCTAGAAGTTCCCCCAGCCTCCATAGACCTCTCTACGGATATCATTGCCATGTCCAACAACTTTACGTTATCCGATGATGAAGAGAATGAGATCTTAGAGAGACTGAGCGTTAATGAGAAAGAATCCTCTATTTATCATGCTGTGAATCACGCGATGCAGCAACTTGATCGATCGCTACCCCATAGTTCTGGACTATACTCTCCCCTCTTTGATACCTTAGCCTTAGATACAGAACAAAATATGTCCGCAATCGACCTAGAATCAATAACCCTTGAGGATGTCTTAGAAAGTTTTAATCAAGAATCAGATAATGATCCATTCCAAGCCAAAGTTGATTATCTGCAAAGAAGAGTGGGGGAATTGATTGAAAGTATGCAACAAAAACTAGAAGAAATTGAATCGCTTCAATGTCAAGTTAAAAACTTAACCGCATCTCAACAGGAATTTCGACGAATATTACTAGATTTGCAGTCTGAAAATCTAACCCAAAACATCAAAGATACAATTATCGCCATGTATCAGTCTTTTTTAACTAAAGACTAAATTTATCCCAATTCACAAAAGTGTTGTCACACTTTTATGAATTAAAAACTAAACCTAATAAGGATTTTCAAGTTAAGCACTTGGGCAAAATAAATTACCAAAACCCGTAAAGTTGCGCCCCTACGGGGCAACTTTACGGGTTTTGGTATGTAATTAATTATGCCTACCAAAGCTCAAAAGTTCGGTTTAAGCTGGCAAATTCTCAAAGCCCCAAAGTAAAAGCCTTGCGTAGCAAGGCTTTTACTTTGGGGCTTTGAGAAAGGGTTTTTAATTTTTAGTTTCGGGTTACAACTGCCTCAACATGGGCAACTTGAGTCGTTACGCCTGCTTCATCCCCCTTGTTTTCGACAGCAGCGATCGCCCAACGCAATGGTTCACCCTGTTTGGCTAGCTCCTGCTCGATGGTTTGGGCGATCGCTTCTTGATTCTCATTAATCTCAATTTCCGCAGTGATAAAATGGGTAGTCATAGGATTAGATTGATTAGATTTACTAATTTAATTAACAGAAATTGTATAGCGTTTCCCAGTCTAGTGAAATAACTAGTTATTTACCCGCCTTTGGCGGGAAATAACTCTAAGTAGATCACTTCCTTGAAAAGCACTAAGTAAGTGGGCTTAATTAAATATAAAACCCTAAAACCTGCGGCGCACGCGCAGCGTGCGCCGCAGGTTTTAGATCTGGATTTTAATTATGCTGAGGTACTTACATATAAGTAATTGGGCACTCTGAATATAAATCCATAAAATCTATAAAACCCATACAAACCATAAAACCCATACATAGTAGGTCGGTAAAGTTGAGCGCACATCATCATAAATGGCAATTTTGGATCGATCGCGGTGGCACATTTACGGATATTGTCGCGCAGCGTCCTAATGGGGAAATCATCATCCATAAGTTACTTTCGGAAAATCCCGATCACTATGCTGATGCCCCAATCCAAGGGATTCGCGATCTGCTTGGGCTCGAACCGAGCGAGCCAATTCCTATGCATAATATCGCTGCCATCAAAATGGGGACGACAGTAGCGACGAACGCCCTCCTAGAGCGCAAAGGAGATCGCACGGTTTTATTGATCACCAAAGGGTTTCGTGATGCTTTACGCATTGGCTACCAGCATCGCCCTAATATTTTTGCAAGACAGATTATTTTGCCTGAAATGCTTTACGAGCAAGTAATCGAGGTGGAAGAACGCTATAGCGCTCATGGGGCAGTCCTCTTACCTTTGAATGTAGATTTAGCGATCGCCAAATTACAAGAAGCCTATGATTCGGGGATTAGAGCCTGTGCGATTGCCTTAATGCATAGCTATCGTTATTCCCAGCATGAGGAACATTTAGCAGCGATCGCCGCACAAATGGGATTTACCCAAATTTCCGCATCCCATAAAGTTAGTTCACTCATCAAATTTATCAGCCGTGGTGATACCACCGTAGTAGATGCCTATCTATCGCCAATTCTGAGACACTATGTAGATCGGATCGGGTCAGAATTATCAGAATCCTCAGAGTTAGAGAACGCGGAACCAAGCAACTCCTCTAAGTTAATGTTTATGCAGTCCAATGGTGGACTGACGAAAGCGCAATCTTTTCAAGGAAAAAACAGCCTGCTTTCAGGACCTGCGGGGGGAATTGTCGGTGCGGTGCAGACTAGCTTGCGCGCAGGTTTCAGCAAAATTATTAGCTTCGATATGGGTGGCACTTCGACGGATGTAGCCCATTATGCAGGGAGCTACGAGCGATCGCTATCCACGGAAGTGGCAGGGGTTCGCCTGAGTACGCCCATGATGTCCATTCATACCGTTGCCGCAGGGGGCGGATCGTTACTGGGGTTTGATGGAACCAGATATCGCGTGGGTCCCGAATCCGCAGGAGCCTTTCCTGGTCCTGCTTGTTATCGCAATGGCGGGAAATTAGCCGTAACGGACTGTAATGTGATGTTAGGGAAATTACAGCCCGATTTTTTTCCCAAGGTATTTGGAAAGAACGGAAACTTGCCCATTGATGTGGAGGTTGTCCGCCAAAAATTTACGGATCTTGCTCTAGAAATCGGACAGGTCACAGGTAGGGCTATTTTACCCGAAGCCGTTGCTCAAGGCTTTTTGGAAATTGCGGTCGAAAAAATGGCGATGGCAATCAAAAAAATATCCGTACAGAGGGGTTACGATGTTTCGGAATATGTGTTGTGTTGCTTTGGTGGAGCGGGCGGACAACATGCCTGCGCGATCGCTGATCTGTTGGGCATGACACAGATTTTCATTCATCCCTATGCGGGAGTACTATCCGCCTATGGCATCGGGCTAGCCGATATTCGCACCATCCACGATCGCACTGTCGAGTCCACCCTAAATCTAGAACTATTGCCCGACTTAGCCGCGATCGCCCAAGAATTGAGTCAGCTTGGCAAAACGGAACTTCTACAGGGAGAGCCGCTTGATGGCAATTTGGCGATTGAAACCAGCTTGCGCCTTCGCTATGCGGGTACGGATTCCTCCTTAACTTTAGCGATCGACTTTGCACAGGACTTTGCACAGATATCTTTCGAGAAAACATCCCGTGAGGAATCATTCTGCGAGAGCTTATTAAGGAACCTAAAAAATAATTTTGAATCTTTGCATAGGGAGCGGTATGGTTTCATTTTTGCGGATAAAGCGCTCATCGTAGAAGCGATCGCCGTTGAGGTAATTATCTCAAGACCACAGCAAGTAAAAAGGAAGCAGGTTGATTTAGATCGGAGGGAAGAGCAACATAAAGCGATCGCTCATGCGAAAGTATATATGCAAGGCGAATGGCAGCATGCTCCCATATGGCGACGAGAGGATTTGCGGGTAGGCGATCGCATTGCAGGAGCCGCATTGATTATCGATACGACAGGAACTAACGCGATCGAACCCAACTGGGAAGCAGTATTAACGGCAGATGATTGCCTGATCTTACGGCGATCGCCCCAAAGCCAAAATCCAGTCAGGGAGAATGGAGAAGCCCAAATCGATCTCGATCGCGTCGAGCGAGAAAATCACAGAACTATCCCTGCCGATCCGATTAAATTGGAGATATTTAATAATCTTTTTCAATCCATTGCCGAACAAATGGGATTCACTCTCCAAAACACTAGTGCCAGCGTGAATATTCGCGAACGTTTGGATTTTTCCTGTGCGATTTTTGACGGCGATGGCGAATTGATTGCTAATGCACCCCATATTCCCGTCCATCTTGGCTCTATGGGCGAAAGCGTTAAGGCGTTAATTCGCGATCGCCATAACATCAATGTTGGCGATGTTTTTGCCACCAATAATCCCTATAACGGCGGCACGCATCTGCCCGATATCACGGTGATTACGCCCGTATTTATGACCTTGACCCAGCCGATATTTTATGTAGCTTCGCGGGGACACCATGCGGATATTGGCGGCATCACTCCAGGTTCAATGCCTTCCCATAGTCAGAGCATCGAACAGGAAGGAATTCTATTTGATAATTTTCATCTAGTGCGGAGTAGTAAATTGTGCGAAGTGGAAACCCTTGCCCTCCTAAGTTCCAGTCCATATCCAGCCCGCAATCCTTCCCAAAACCTTGCCGATCTCCAAGCCCAAATTGCCGCGAATGAATGCGGTGCAAAGGAACTTCAACGCATGATCGCTCGTTATGGCGAAGAAGTCCATGCCTATATGGGTTACGTACGTGACAATGCCGAAGAGTCGATTCGCAAGGCGATCGCGCAATTGGCAACAACATGGGGGCAAGATTCCGAACGCAAATTTATGTATCCGATGGATGATGGTAGTCAGATCTGTCTCTCGGTCAGGCTCAATCCGATAGAACGCACCGCCGAAATTGATTTTACAGGCACTTCATCTCAACTTCCGAATAACTTTAATGCCCCTCTCGCCGTTTGTAAGGCAGTAGTTCTATACGTTTTTCGGACTTTAGTGAATGATGAGATTCCCCTTAATGCAGGTTGCCTCGTACCTTTAAAGATCGTTGTGCCAACAGGTTCGATGCTCAATCCCATTTATCCTGCGGCAGTCGTTGCGGGTAATGTCGAAACCTCCCAAGCGATCGCCAATGCTCTCTATGGAGCCCTAGGTGTAATGGCAGCTTCTCAAGGCACGATGAATAACTTTACCTTTGGTAGCGATCGCCATCAATATTACGAAACCATCTGCGGTGGATCGGGTGCGGGGATGGATTTCGATGGTACTGACGCAGTCCAGACCCATATGACCAATTCGCGATTGACCGATCCTGAAATTCTCGAATGGCGATTTCCCGTGCTTTTAGAAGAGTTTGCCATTCGCCCCCATAGTGGTGGTAAGGGCAAATATGGCGGCGGCAATGGTGTTATACGGAAGATTCAGTTTCTCGAACCGATGACCGCAGCGATTTTATCCAGCAGTCGCGTCATTCCGCCCTTTGGATTGCATGGCGGAACTCCTGCTGCTACTGGAGAGAACTATGTCATTAGGAACAATGGCACAATCCTTAAATTACCGAGCACCGCTACGGTACAAATGGAAGCTGGTGATACCTTCGCGATCGCCACGCCTGGAGGTGGCGGCTATGGCGAAATGTAAATAAAAGTCCCTACTTAACACTGACTTTTATTTTTCAGTCATAATGAAGGCGATTCCTAATTTTTGCATTGGAGCGATCGCCCATGCCAGTTGAACCCGTGCAATATTTGCACCTCGATCTGGAAATTTCGGTTCCCTATGATGTCGTTCTCGAAGGCTTAGATGCTTGGTTTGAGTGGGAACTAATTTCTGAGATAGATTTTAAATGGCGGAATAATCGCAAATTAGGCAACCGCCTCACCATTGTCGCAGTTCAAAATGAAGCCCTTCTCGATGGGTTATCTTTTTGGCTGGAGTTAGGACTAATTAAAGAAGAGGCAGTTAAGCTAATTGGTTCAACTCGCCTTGTCTGTGAAATCAAACGTGAAATCAAACGTGAAATCAAACGTGAAATCAAATCAGCATCGCCCCTCCTCGCAAGCACAAGTGCCAAAGTTCCCCTGACTAGAGCGAATTTGCCTTCAGCAAATCTAGCAGGTTCAGTGGGTTCGCAATTGAGCCGATTGCCCAGCCCCATCGCCCCGAAAGCGATTCCCGTCAAAATTCCCGCGCCGAGTAAAGTCGCCCAAACGGTGCAATCACTCTTGTCGGAATTCAGCACGATGTGGCTGCTGTTTTTGGGCGTGTTTATGGTGGTAGTTTCATCTGGATTGCTGGCGGCGAGTCAGTGGCAGAACTTTTCGGCGGAAACTCAATATTTATTATTACTAGGCTATACGTTGGGCTTTTGGGGCGTGAGTTTCTGGACGAGCAAAAACGATCGCTTGCGCCTGACGACTAGAGCCTTGCAATTGGTGACCTTACTCCTCGTCCCAGCCAATTTCTGGGCTATGGATGGTTTAGGAATTTTAAAAAATCCGATGGGCATAGGATTGGGCGCGATCGCAGGTTGCCTACTTTCAGGGATTGCCATCTTTTTATTACAAACATCTTTTATATTTCGGAATAATCAAAGCGCAGCTCTGAATTCACGCTCGAACAACTCCCAAAAGAAACTCAGTCAAATCTCGATTTTGGCGATTCTCTTACTTAGTTGGTTGCATCTTGGCTGGTTTCTATCGACATACTATCCATTAATCGCCGTTTATTTGGGCATTGGGGCGATCGGCATTTCTACCTTTCTCAATCGCCGCCAAGGTTTAAATACCGCCGACAGCTCGACATTTCCCCTCGCTTTAATCGCAGGGGCTTACAGCACGGTCTTGCTCATCAGTCGAGCGCTCCTATTTGGGAATGTTTCCATTTTTAAATTGGGCTTGGCATTTGGGGTCTGTGGCTGGATTTTGGTACAGATTGCCCATAAGTCCGAAAAATGGCGATCGTCTGCCTTAACGCCCACCCCAAAAGCTCCAGAATCCTCAAATATCGCTTTTCAGGCTAATCTCGGCAAAATCTTACTGGGTTTGGGTTGGCTGGTATCGGTCTGGGATCGTTATCCTTGGCAGACTTTTGCGATTAGTTTGTTAATTGCTTGGCTACTCTGCGATCGCCTCGGCAAACTTGAGCAGCCTCTTGATTTGACCTATCTATTCTTTTGGGGTTTACAAATTCTGTGGTTAGGGCAGCGCTTAATCCCTGAAGGATGGCAAGCCAGTACAACCCAGCAGTTATTAAGCTTCTTGCAAACGAAGTCCGAAATTAATTTACTTGGAATTGTATTGTTTCCCTATCTAATGCTTGCCCTTGTTGTAGCTGCAATTTATCGCGATCGCCAAAAATATTCCTTAGCAATCAGAAGTGAGGTTCTTGCCCTCGGTTTTGGATTTCTGCTGACCTCCCTTAGCTTTAGTTCCGCTTTAACTCTATTCGTGAATTTATCCCTATCAGCAGTGGCACTATTAATCGTCCAAGCTAAGCGATCGCCTCAGAGCAAAGACTTAGAGAGTTTGGTTTACTTCGCCCATATCATTACCCTTTGCGCGATCGTTGCAGGTCTTTACTTTTTTACCCGTGCTAGTTCGATCTTTGCATGGGCGGGATTCCTTTTAGTCGCAATGCTGATGGAATGGATTACGGTTCTCATCATTGGCAAACTCATTTCTCGCCCTCTATTGGGAGCAGCGCATTGGCAAGCGTGGCGGGATAGTTCTTGGCATATTGGGGCGAGCTTAGCGGCTCTCAGCTATATCTTGCTCAGCAATGCCCCATTTACAGGGATGGGTGATAATAGTGCCCTACTGTTTCTCACCAGTTATTGGGGCTTAGGCTGGATGATCGTGCCTTTATCGCTCACTTTTTTAGGTACTTGGCAAGAATTTGCCGATCGCGATTTGGCAATCAGATTGAGCATTGCAGGACTAGCGATCGCCCAGTTTTTAACATGGCAGGGCGACCTACCAAGGCTGATGGGATTAGGGATTGCCTTTGCGTTAATGTTAGTCAATACCCGCCGTAGCAAATCGTTCCTCACCGCCTTTAATACCGTCGGTTATGGCTTGCTTTTTATTGCTTTTCTGCTCTGGCAATTCAAGTCTGGCGATGGCAAGATCGCCCAATTTACGTTTTGGACTAATGGCATGGTTTGCAGTGCCATTCTGCTATACATTCTCAATCATTGGCTTAAATATCGTCGTGAGCAACGGGTTGCCAATCTCAATTTGTCCTTAAATCAGTCCTATGCTAAAGCCTTTGATGCTTGGGCTGCCATACTTTCCACCTCGTTACTGATTTTGCAAACTTCCCTTACCGCCCTTGTATTCGCCTTCAATCAAGATGCCCATCTATTTATCAATCTCTTACCGAGTACTGTCTTGGTAACGCTGGGGCTAGGCTATCGCCTATGGCAAGAAACAGGAATCTCTCCCCTTTGGGTGGAATGGGGCATCGCTTGGGGAATTGAGATCCTCACCTCAGGAGCGATCGCCGTTACCAAAGGTTCTGCCATTGAATTAGCGATCGCCAATATCGTTTTGGGCTTTGCGGCGCAATTACTAGGTGATTTATGGATGCAAAGGAATGGTCAAAAGAACTATCCCCGCAGTTGGGATCTGATTCCTTTAATTTACGGCGTAATGGGTTCGCTCCTGAGAATTGGCAGTTTTAGCGGGCTTACAGGTTTATTTTCCCTCAGTACTTCTTTGATCGGCATTGGTATCGGACGCAGAGCATCCCCATCGAATCCCCTATTTAAAACCCTTACCTATCTCTCCATGGTCGTAGCGACCTTCTCGGTCTACGAGCTACTTTTCTATCAGCTAGTCGCTAATGCTAAGGGTGGTAGTCTTGGCGATGGCTTAGTTATTCTTGCCTTACTAGGTTGCGCGATCGCCTATGCCTACAAGATCTTTGCGCGATGGCTCGTTCCCTATTTAAAGCTCTCCGTTTGGGAGATTGGCATTTCCGCCCACTTGCACTGGATGGCAAGCACCATCTTGCTCTTGTCAGGCATTGCCTTCAACCCATCGATCTCAGGAGGAAGTCTTGGTGGTGGGATTGCCATCGCTCTCGCCGCCTATGCGATCGCTCAGGCGAAAGACTTGGCAAACTCCACAGCCGATCACGAAGAAGAACTCTGGGTCTATGCAGGGATAATCGTCGCGTTCGGAGCGATCGCCTATGCCATCTTCTTCGCCTTCCCCAATCCTTGGATGATCGAGAATTTAATTCAACCCTACGTAGCCGCGATCGCCTGCATCATCGCCATGATTTTATATTTTCCCCCTTGGGAGGAATGGGGCTGGGCTGAACGTCCTTGGCACAATTCGGCTTTTGCCTTGCCGTTGATTTTTACTTTCATTACCAGTAACACGATCGCCATTCCTTGCTTGCTAGTCGTGGGCTTTTTCTATATTATCTATGCCAAAATCCGAGAACAGATTCGGATTACCTACATTACAGTTCTGTTATGGGATTGGGTAATTTTGCAAAATGTAAGTCCTCACCTCCATGAATTTTCGAGTTTCCAGTTTTTGATTAATGTCTGCATGATCAGCTTTTCTGGTCTGTATTTCGCCCAAGTGGAACCCAACCTGCGATCGCCTCGCGCCAAAAACTTGCGTCATGGGATGCGCCTTCTACTTGGGGGCGAGATCGGGTTAGTCACGTTTCTCTATTCCTTCTCAAATACTACTATTGCCTTATCAACTTGGGGTTTGAGTTTTGCTTTCATCATCATAGGGCTAGCCTTGCGCGTCCGCGCCTATCTATTTATCGGAACGCTTACCTTCATTTTGTTAGTAATTACCCAAGCTGTGATTTTAGTAACCCAATATTCTTTCTTGATGTGGGCTTTAGGAATCGTAGCAGGAATTGGCTTTATTTTGATTGCGGCAAATTTTGAAGTCAGACGCGATCGCATTTTGGCTCTATTTCGCAATGTTGCGATCGAGCTAGAGGCTTGGGAATAAGATATAGCTATCGCCAAATTGATTAGTCC
This sequence comes from Pseudanabaena biceps PCC 7429, assembly GCF_000332215.1. Classification (GTDB taxonomy): domain Bacteria; phylum Cyanobacteriota; class Cyanobacteriia; order Pseudanabaenales; family Pseudanabaenaceae; genus Pseudanabaena; species Pseudanabaena biceps. Next base: position 3,493 of record NZ_ALWB01000082.1, on the reverse strand, counting down.
CCCAAGAAGAGCATGGCGGCGCTTTGCGCCGCCATGCTCTTCAAGCCCAAAAGAGGGTTGCCACGCGGAGCGTGGCAACCCTCTTTTGGGCTTTATTTTTATCCTAACAAGACTGGCGGCAGCTATCAATTATTCAGATCAATTATTCACTCGGTAAGACAAAGTTCCATTATCACCATCTAGTTCAGCGATACAACCTACGGGCAAAGGAGCATTCTCTCCATCATGACCAAAGGGCAAATTCATCACGATCGGAATTCCCAGATCGGACAAGCGATCGCGCCATACTTCTTCCATCGTCAAACTCGGAGTTGATACCTCCGCCTGACTAAAACGCCCGATCGCAATTCCCTTCAGTTTGCGTAAATGCCCCGTCCAACGCCAATGGGTTAACATCCGATCAACGCGATAGGGGGCTTCCGCCACATCCTCGATCGCCAAAATAACGTTTTCCAGATCGGGACAGTTGTTCGTATTGATGATATTAGTCGCAAGCGTTAGATTTCCAGGCAAAAGAATTCCCGTTACTTTACCAGTTATTAAGCCTTCCCCTGTCAAGGTAATCGCATCAATCTTTCCTTCTAACAAATCAAATAACTGCTGTTGCGATCGCGCAGGTTCATTGCCCAAAGTCGTGAGTACGGGAGCATGTAACCCTCCCATACCCTTATGCTTGGCAATTGCCCATAGCAGAGCCGTAATATCGGAGAAACCTATTAACCATTTAGGGCGATCGCTTAATTCTTGCCAAGTTAATTTTTCGAGCAATCGCATTGAGCCATAGCCACCCCGCGCACAGGCGATCGCCACGCATTCAGGATCATTCCATGCCTCGACAAATTGCTGACAGCGATGCTCGTCGGTTCCAGCCAGATACCCCCAAGACTGACTGAGGCGATCGGGAATCGTTAGTTCGTAACCGCGATCGCGCCATACCTTTACCCCTTGCTCAAAACGTTCCCATTCGCGCAATGCACCACTGGGAGCGATCGCGCAAATTTTTTGCGATCGTGAAATAATTGGTGGAAATTCAACTGGCTGCATCTTGATTATTTACGAACAGAATCCTCACAATTTTAGAATGTATGGCTAGCATCCTTAGGGCAAAATCAAAACCAAAAAGAGAAATGCGGCGCTTCGCACCGCATTTCTCTTTTTGGTTTTAGCGAGGGTGCAAGGCAATATAAACTAAAACATAAGCAATAACCACAAGCAATTAAGTAGGTGGGCATAATTAAATATAAAACCCTAAAACCTGCGGCGCACGCGCAGCCTACGCCGCAGATTTTAGATCTGGATTTTAATTATGCCCAGCTACTTAAGCAATCAATTGCTGCATCCTAAGTCAATACTGGTATATGAGAAAGCTACTAAAGGGTTTACATAAGTTTCAATCGTCCTATTTTCCTGCCAATCAAGAGATTTTCGAGCAGCTCGCCGACGGACAAAAACCGCGCGTATTATTTATTACCTGCTCGGATTCGCGGATCGTACCGCATCTCATTACCCAGTCAGGGGTCGGCGAACTATTTGTAATTCGTAATGCGGGCAATTTAGTCCCTCCCTTTGGTGCGGCAAACGGTGGCGAAGGTGCAGCGATCGAATATGCCATTCACGCTCTCGGCATCGAGCAAGTAATTATCTGCGGTCATTCCAACTGTGGCGCAATGAAAGGCTTGCTAAAACTTGAAAAGCTCAGAACCGAGATGCCCTTGGTCTATGAATGGTTGCAACATGCGGAATCCACTCGCCGCTTGATTCAAGAAAACTATGCCGAAACTAAAGGGGAAGAACTTTTAGCAATTACGATGGCGGAGAATGTTGTCACTCAGATCGAAAACCTCAAAACCTATCCTGTCATCCGCTCTAAGTTACATCAAAATAAAATGTCAATTTACGGCTGGATCTACGATATCGAAACGGGTGAGGTCTTGGCGTACAATCCAGATACCGATGATTTTGAAGTTCCTCAAACCCTGTTAGCGACTGCAAGCAACGAACATTTTATCCATACTGATGCTCCACCAGTTTCCTCGGCATATCAACAAAGTTCACCTTCTCAACCAAAAAATTCAGGCGACCTACCCTCATGGTTACCTCTCGAGCAAGCCGATCGCATCTATCGCGGTTCTGCTCGATAAATATGACAGTAATACCAAAGCTCAAAATGGCATAGCCATTTTGAGCTTTGAAAACCCTTACTGGGCTTGTTTTTAATTCACAAATTAATTCACAAAAGTGTGACAACACTTTTGTGAATTGGTAGTAAGTAGCTAAGAAAACCAGAGAGCGTAACACTCGCGCAGCGAGTGTTACGCTCTTCTACGGCGCAAAGCGCTGTAGTTTTTTAATGCTGTCACCAAGTGTACTAGGACATAAACCCCAAGAATTGAGTGGCGACGCTTCGCGTCGTCACTCAATTCTTGGGGTTTGATTTGTTCTAAGTCAAGTGACTGTAGCTATACAAAGCAGTATATGCCACTGCTTTCTAATCAGCATTTTTTAAAATTGCTTCCAATAAATTGGGAAATCTAGCATCCAAATCTTCGCGCCGCAAAGAATTGTAATGTTGCGTTCCCATTAGCCGCGTGTGCATAATGCCCATATCCCGCAACACTTTAAAATGATGGGATTGCGTAGATTTACTAAGAGTCAAACAGAATTCCCCACAGGTAATCTCTTGATTTGTTGCTAACATTTTGACAATTTGTAGGCGCGTAGGATCGCTAAGTCCGTAAAGCACCCCCGTTAGAGAGATATGTTCGCGATCGGGATGTTGATATTGACGCATTCCAAACTGTTAATTACCAATAATTTAATAGAAAAGGTATTACAACCATTCCATTAATTATCGCACATTATGATATTTAATTCTATTGTTCGCGTATAACCAAATTAAATAAGTAGCTCTTTCGTTGCTCTATCTCTTTTATTGCTATATAGCAATCCTGAATGAATTGTGGGAGACTTCAACTTCTCTCATAAATAATTTAGGATTGGGAGCATCTCAATTAGGCACTGAGTATAAATACTTAGGAGAAAAGAGGGATAAAATAGAAATAAATTAACCCGTCCAAGCAAATGACACCAGAAGAAAAAGGAAGACTTGAAGCCTGCACCAGAGAGATAGCGGAAATCCTGTATCGGAATGCAGAAGCAAAAGATGCCGAGCAATTGAAAACGCTAGAAGGCATAGAAATAGCCGTGAGAGAGCAAATGCTGGAAAACGTCAGTCCAAAGGTGGGAATTTTTTTGTCGAAAAAAGCAGTGGGACAAAAGCAGGGAAAGAAAGAAAATTAAAAAGCTGTATCGGTGAATTAAAGCTGAAAAGCAAACAAGCGAAGAAGTTGCAAGTGCAAGCCAGAGCGAGATTAAGCCCACAACTAGAAAATGCTGCCTATTGGTAAGTGCGAGTGAGTCCTACGCCAGAACCACGATTAATGTTGAAGAATTGACAGGAATCAAGATCAGTCACAGCAGTCAACAGCGACTA
>NZ_ALWB01000081.1 GCF_000332215.1 Pseudanabaena biceps PCC 7429 | reverse complement strand
TCGCTACAATATTATCAAATTCTTCCTTTCTTTCACCTCCCCGAAACACCTATTGAGCCAAATTAAAAACTAAAACTAGAAGAGCGTACCGCCCACTACATGGGCGGTACGCTCTTCTAGTTTTGCTACTTAGTATGGTTGTGGTGCTCTGAGCCGCAACCATACTACTGGTTTTTCTGTCCTTAATTTCAGTGGCTACGGCTTTAATCTCAGCGTATAATCTTATAAATAACTTTTCAGTTGTATTGATTCGGTTGTATTGAGCTAACAAAAGTACAAGTAGTTAAAACTTATACTAAGATTTAACTTTAGCGACAAGTCCCTCAAAATTCTGAACTTTGACGAAGATTCATGCCATCCCCTACTTCTTCCTCCCTCCGAAATACCTTTGCCAGAACTGAGATCCGCCGCCTGCAAGACCTGCTGCCGCCAGAGTTACAAGCATGGGTAAAAGTACTTAATGCCGATGGTGTCCGTCCTCCACTCATAGCCTGTGAAGAAGCTGGTGGCGATGAAGTGGTGATTTTAGTCGATATGGTGCGCTGGGAGCGTATGGCTGAGGATCAGCGAAACCTCTTGTACTGGCACGAAGTCGCCCGCATCCAAAACGACGCAGTCCCCAAAGATGGCTGGGAAGTTGCTGCCCTAGCTATCGGTTTAGGTGGTGCAGTGGGCGAACTTTGGGTACAAAATGGTTTGCTGTTTGTCCTAGCGCTCGGCATCTGTGGAGTAGCTGGTTTTCAGCTATGGCGAAAGGGAACTAGCAAAAAAGATATCCGCAACCTGATCGAGGCTGATCAAGGAGCAATTCGCCTAGCCGTGCGGAATGGTTATCCCCTGCCTGCGGCCTATAAGAGTTTAGGTAGTGCTCTTAAGATTATGCTTAGCGACACCTCAAAAGGGCGATCGCGGACGTTGATCGAAAAACGCCTTGATTCATTACGCTCCGAAGCTAATAAAGCAAGACGAAATTACGAAAATTAAATCACAAAGATAAAAAAGAGAGGGTGTAAAGCATCCTCTCTTTTTTATCTTTGTGGGGGCTTCTACTAACAAATCAAATCCAAAAAAGACAAGTGGCGGTGCTAAGCGCCGCCACTTGTCTTTTTGAATTTGATTTCCTAATAACAATGGTCGCATTATTGGAACAAGAATAAACTCTCATCGTCCAAAGACTAAGAAATAACGCAAACAACGACTTGATGGAACTCTCATGTCGGAGGTTCAATTCATGAAACGCTCCATTTCGTTCTCTTGCACAAGTTCTAAAACTATCAAAAGTAATGCTCAATGCTTTAGAAAAGCTCTTTCTACACTAATTAATTATGATTCTAACTTCCTTAAACGAAACTCGCGCTATTGAAGTCAAAACCTCATCTGGTATTGAGAGAGGGATTGTTTTTTTAGAAAAAGCCTTTGTTGCTGACAAATTATATAACACTTTAGACGCTGCCATTGTTGCTAGTAGAAAAGCCCTAGATTCGGGTGTTGCCATATTGATTGCCCCAGATGGCGAACAATTTTGTCTCTGGGTATCGGTAAAGTCGCCAAGGATTGGTAAAACCGTTCAATCTGTGAAATCTGCCTAATATCGCAATGCAAGTTTTGCTTGGGACATAAAACCGAAAAGATGAGTAGTGGAGCGAAGCTCCACTACTCATCTTTTCGGTTTTGATTTGTCCTGACTATAGCTATCACAAAACCAGAGAGTGTAACGCCCGCTACGTGGGCGGTACACTCTCTGGTTTTGATTTGTGACTATAGCTATCGCCAAATAGGTAAGGATGGACGGCGCAAAGCGCCGCCCATCCTTACCTATTTTTTATTGCACTCTATTGATAAATATGATAGAGTATTGAATATCGTACATAAATCAAAAGTTCATGGATAGTGGCGATCGATATCAAGTTAGAGTCCAAAACTATGAATTAGCCGAATTCTCTGAATTAGCAGGATTTGTCAGGTTTGGGGATGATGTCAAAGATATTTATCTTTCTGCTTGCCATAGCAAATTAGAACTACCCTTGCAAACATGTGCTGTATCCGCAGGTTTTCCCTCTCCCGCAGAAGATTATGTGGAACATAGGCTGGATCTCAATAGTTATCTGGTCAGTCATCCTGCGGCAACCTTTTTTGTGAGGGCTGCGGGTAATTCGATGATTGGAGCGAGCATTCATGATGGTGACTTATTAATAGTCGATCGCTCTCTTGAGGCGACCCATGGTGATATTGTCATCGCCGTAGTCCAAGGAGAAATCACCGTCAAACGATTACATCTCGTGCGCGGAGAAATAGCACTAGTTCCTGAAAATGCCCACTATCCAACGATCCTGATTAACGAGCATTCAGACCTACATATTTGGGGAGTTGTCACCAATGTCATCCACTGTGTTAGACCGAAAAGCCACAAAAAGATTTGCTTTAGTTGATTGCAATAATTTCTATGTTTCCTGCGAACGTCTATTCAATCCATCACTGATTGGTAAACCCGTGGTAGTAGTATCCAATAATGATGGTTGCGTGATCGCGCGATCGCAGGAAGTCAAGGATCTCGGGCTGAATATGGGTGTGCCTGTCTTCAGGATTTACGACCTCATCAAGCGTCATAATATTCAAGTCTATTCTTCCAATTACGCTCTTTATGGCGATCTTTCAGGACGAGTGATGTCTACTCTTGCTTATTTCGCCCCCAATGTGGAAATTTATTCCATTGATGAAGCCTTTATGGATTTGTCAGAGTTTCGCTGTCGTGACTTAACTGCCTATGGCGATGAGATTCGGAAGCAGGTCATGCGTTGGGTAGGAATTCCCGTCTCCATTGGAATTGCCCCAACTAAGACCCTCGCGAAATTAGCCAATCGGATTGCTAAACAAAATGGTTCGGGTGTTTTCGAGTTTCACGATGCCGCGATCTCATCTATGGATGAGCTTCTATCCCAAGTAGATGTCAGTGATATCTGGGGCATTGGCTCTAAATATAGTAACTGGCTGAAGGAAAGAGGCATCATAACGGCTTTGCAACTGAGAGATGCTGATCGGTATATGCTCCAAAGTAAGATGGGGATTGTTGGGGTCAAGCTGCAAATGGAACTTTGCGGCGAATCTTGTTTAGCGATGGAATCGATCGCCAATCCTAAGCAGGGCACTTGTGTTTCTCGTTCTTTTCCTAAATCAATTCACAAACTCGCTGAACTTAAAGAAGCGATCGCCTATTTCACCCATCGAGCTGCCGAAAAACTGCGTCGACAGCAGCAGTCTGCCAGTGCAATTACAGTTTTTTTGCAGACTAGCCCTTTCCGCGAAAACTTCTATGCCAATAGTGCTACTGCTGAATTAGTTATATCGACAAATTCCACCCATGAACTTTCGCATGTATCTACCCATTTGCTGGAAGGGATTTATCGTCAGGGACAAAATTTTAAAAAGGCAGGGGTGATGATGACAGGGCTAGTCCCCGAACGACAAGTGCAGGGAAATCTGTTCGATCCGCATAATGATGAAGCCAAAAAGCGATCGCGCAATCTGATGAGCGTGATGGATCGCATTAACGAAATATACGGACGAGATACGCTACGCTTTGCCGCAACGGGAGTACTTCAAGTATGGAAGACTAAATCCGAACAGCGATCGCCCCGTTATACAACCTGTTGGAGAGACTTATTAGAAGTTTCGTAAGATCGCCTATCAAAAAGAGTCCGTGCTTTGCACGGACTCTTTTTGACTATGCTTTGACAGCTTTGACAATTAAGCCAATAGATTCTCAACTGCGGCAATTACATCTTCAGGTTGAGGAATTGTTAAATTTTCTAATCCGCCATTATAGGGAGTAGGCACATCTAGAGCCGCAAGACGGACAATAGGCGCATCCAGCTCATCAAAGTAATTGTCATTGATCGAAGCAATAATCTCGGAGCCGATGCTAGCACAGCGCATTCCTTCTTCAACAATAATGATGCGATGGGTCTTCCGCAAGGAGGTGACAATGGTTTCCATGTCCAGAGGTTTTAGGGAAATCAAGTCGATGACTTCAGGATCGTAGCCCTTGTCTACTAGGGTATCGACCGCCTTCAGGACGTGGTAGCGCATCCGAGAATAGGTCAAAATAGTTACATCATTACCTTCGCGAACGATTTCTGCCTTGTCGAGAGGTAGTAAATATTCTTCGTCGGGAATATCTTCTTTGAGGTTATAAAGCAAGACATGCTCAAAGAAGATGATGGGATTATCGTTACGAATTGCTGATTTTAATAGCCCCTTAGCGTTGTAAGGGGTGGAACAGGCTACCATTTTAATGCCTGGAACGGCTTGGAAATAGGTTTCCAGCCTTTGGGAATGCTCCGCGCCGAGGTTGCGACCGACACCACCAGGTCCGCGAATGACGATCGGAATTTTGAAATTACCGCCAGAGGTATAGCGCAACATCCCTGCGTTATTCGAGATTTGGTTAAAGGCAAGTAGCAAGAAGCCCATGTTCATGCCTTCGATGATTGGGCGCAAACCTGTCATTGCTGAACCGATCGCCATACCTGTGAAGCTATTTTCTGCGATTGGGGTGTCTAGCAAACGCAAGTCACCGTATTTTTTGTACAGGTCTTTGGTTACTTTGTAGGAGCCGCCATAATGCCCCACGTCTTCGCCTAAAACATAAACGGCTGGATCGCGCTCCATCTCCTCATCGATCGCTGCTCTGAGGGCGTTAAAAAAAGTAACCTCTGCCATATAAATCTGTGATTGTGTCTGTGATGATGTAAACAAGTCTTAAGCGCCCATTATATCTTTTGGGGTGCGTATCAACACAATCTTGCTCAGGCATACATCAGATAATAGCAAAGCTCAAAATGGCTAAGCCATTTTGAGCTTTGAAAACCCTTACTGGATTTGGTTTTTAATTCACAAAAGTGTTGTCACACTTTCATGAATTGGTATAAAACCCCAAAGAGGGTTGCTGTGCGGAGCGCGGCAACCCTCTTTGGGGTTTTAATTTTGTCCTAACCAGACTGGTGGCAGCAATATAAAGACAAGTCTTTTATCTTTTATTGCTAAGTATCTGGGCATAATCAAAACCTGTAGCGCACGCACAGCGTGCGCTACAGGTTTTGATTATGGTTTTTAATTATGCCCAGATACTTACTAAGTTTTATAATAAGGAAAAATTTAGTCGCTTATATTGGTAAGTAGCTAAACATAATTAAAAACCAAAACTAGAGAGCGTACCGCCCGCTAAGCGGGCGGTACGCTCATCTAGGTTTTAAGTTTATTTTTTAGCTACTTACAACAATTTCTGAATGGGACTTAATAGGCATGACAGATAATTTGTTAAGAGTTCCCTTGCAATTATTCCAACCCAAATCTATTCGCAAAAACTTTATTAACTGTATTGGTATTGCTATTGTTGCGCTGGGCTATTATGGGCTTGCCGAAGTATGCCGTCATGTCGTCTCCACTCCTCAATCTGTCACGCCTGTTTGGTTTCCCGATGGGTTCGCTTCTGCGGCAATTTTGTTATTTGGCGATCGCTTACTTCTCGGTGTTTTGCTAGGCTCTTTTTTAGCAAATATTTGGGCTTTTATCAAAACAGATAGTTTTTTCCATATCCTGCAATCCGTTTCCCAAGTAGCCATGATTGCGATCGGGACAACCACAGGCATTGGCTTGGGGAGCTACCTTTTACGGCGTGCCATTGGGCGGGAAAGTCCGCTTAGAAACTTTCGGAATGTTGCGCTGTTCTTTTGGCTGGCTGGGCTGGTGGGAGCCATGCTAAATGCGACTACAGGCGTAACCGCTCTATGTCTGGGGGGGAATGTGGCTTGGACTAATTATTTTGGGGTCTGGTTAACTTGGTGGATATCTAATGTCACGGGGATTTTTGTCTTAACCCCTACTTTGTTAAGTTGGAGTGAGATCGCCCGTTCCAAGTTCCTCAGTTACCTCCGCAAAAAACGAGATCGACTTGTAAAACCGCAACATCTGATTGAAGCCTTGATGATTGTGGCGACTATATTAACCATTTCCGAGATCGCTTTTAATGGTATTTATCCCATTGAGTATCTAATTCTTCCCTGTTTAGTTTGGGCTACTTTTCGTTTTGGACATTTCGCAGCCACTAATTTGATATTTTTGGTGTCCGTGATTGCCATTATAGGAACATTGCGGGGAACGGGCTCTTTCGCAAGGGAAAGCATCTATGAATCCCTACTGCTATTACAAAGTTTTATCGTTGCCACCGTCTCATTTACGTTAATTTTGGCAGGGACAATTGATGAGCATCGGCGTAGTAGCAATCATTTAAAAAAGTCTCAAATAGAACTGATTCAAAAGTCGCAATTGTTGATCGAGAGCAACCGTAAACTCAGGCAAGCTAAACAAATAGCTGAGGAGGCAAATCAGTCGAAAAGTAAATTTCTAACTAATATGAGCCATGAGCTACGTACCCCGCTCAATGCAATTATTGGCATCTCTCAACTGCTTCAGGATGAAGTAGAAATTTCGCCCCAACATAAAGCAGACCTACAGATTATCTATAATTCGGGATATCACCTGTTGGCTTTAATTGAAGATATTCTCGATATTTCTAAAATTGAAGCTGGAAAGATGGAAATTCAACCGATGAATTATAAATTACTGGAGTTAATACAGGAGGTGAGTGAGAGTTTCCAGTTTTCCGCAAACAATAAGAATATTGAATTAATTTGTGACTTTGCGCCCGATCTACCCCAAATTGTCCATACGGATATCAAGCGACTAAAGCAAATTCTCTTCAACCTGCTCGGTAATGCTGTAAAGTTTACGGACAAAGGGAAAGTGACGTTTCGGGTTAGTAGAATTCGCGATCGCGAGCTAACTATTAATACCTTAGCAGATTCCCATTTTATGGCTCCGATTATGGCTCCGACGAATGCTAATAAGCTTGCCTGTTCTGCTAATTCTATGTCTAATGATATGTCTAAGGCAATGGAAATCGCATACCTACTATTTGAAGTCTTAGATACAGGATTAGGAATGGATGCGGAGAAGTTAGATAAGATTTTTCTGCCCTTTGAACAATTAGGAGAAAATAAACTTAAATCTCAGGGTACGGGTTTGGGATTAGCAATCAGTCAAAAAATTGCGCGTATGTTGGGAGGGGAAATTACGGTAAAGAGCCAAATAGGTTTGGGTAGCTGTTTCAATTTACATTTATCCATCGAAGTTGTAGAGCCGATTACCTATGAAGAAATTAATGCCCAATTCTTAACGCAGGAAAGCCCTATTGTGAAGGTAAATAGCGATCGCGACTTGAATAGCTTTTATAAAAGTTTCTCTAAAATCTATCCTTTAAAGATTTTGATCGCTGAAGATAACTTGGTCAATCAGATGGTTGCGGTTCGTTTATTTGAGAGATTGGGTTATACCGTTGATATTGCCAATAATGGGCTAGAGGTAATCGCCATGATGCGATCGCAAACCTATAATGTGGTGTTTATGGATATCCAAATGCCTGAAATGGATGGATTAGAAACTACGGCAAAAATTTTGGAAGATTGGAACTTGAACTCACGTCCTCGGATTATTGCGATGACAGCTAATGCAATGTCAGGCGATCGTGAGGAATGCTTGGCTGCGGGCATGGATGACTATCTGAGCAAGCCCATTCAGATTGAGCAGTTGTTGGCTGCCCTGAAACGATCGTATGCCCAAATTTGAGTTGCTATTTCATCTCATAGCTACGCTGCAAAGCTTCCTTAATGATGTATCGGCAATCTCAATCACGATATCAGGGGACAAACTCTCATCAAGATCGACGATCGCGCTACTTTGAGGTGCTTTCTGAGTGCGATCGCCTACATAATAAGAAATATCTGGTTGACATTCGCAGATTCCTACTTTGCGATAACTACAATTCGTATAGCCTTTAGCCAAGATGTTTCTCTTCATATAGTAAAGGAGAAGCCAATAATTTTCAAATTCCTGCTTTCACAAAAAACTGTTCTGCCGTCGCTGCTAAATCTGGGAACAACTCATCGGTTAATAGGCGATCGCCTTGATAATTCTCTGGATGGCGATCGGGATAGAATGCCGTGAAAGTTCTGCTCATCGGATCGATAACCCATACTCGCAATATCCCAGCCTTTAAATAATCCCCAGCCTTCGCCACAAATTCCTTAAAAGTCTGTCCTTCTGACATAATCTCAATTACTAACTCAGGCGGTACTGGACACATTTCATTACCAACATCACTGGGCAATCGCTCTATCGAAATATAGGTCAAATCAGGTACAGGACACCAATCCTGATTATTGCGTTTTAACACGATTCCCCATTCGGGATAAACAAAGCCTTTGCCCTTAAACAAAGTGCGTAAAAAAATCAATAACTCTGCTTGTAAAGAAGCATGAAATCTTTTTGGCGACATTTTTCTTATAACTTGACCATCGATAAATTCGTAATTCTGATCAGACTCAGGGCTTGCCAAAAATTCCGCCAATGTCATTTGCTGCGATGTAACTGTCTCTATCACTGGCGCTTGAATCACTGTAGTCATTTTCATACTCCTTTTTTGTAAAAAAGTTGATGCGCTCCTAGCTTATTGAGGATATCTTCGCAATTATGCCAACTGAGGCTTAGCTATATTTTATCAGAAGGTTTGTCTTACTTTTTTTAGGCGATCGCCTGTTCGAGCGAGTAAGCAATCAACAAAAAAGCAGCCTGTTTGACGGACTGCTCTTTTATTAGGCGATCGTAATATTGTTCGCTACCAAATTCTTTCGACAGGGTAGTTTTCAAATTTTCCATCACAACTGATGATTGGTAGCTTTTCAGAAATGGATTGAGAAATCAAAAGGCGATCAAGTAAAAAAGCACTCATCAAATATAATCCTGAAATTCTGTCAAAGGCTCATCAAATTTTTTGCCAATCAAAATCTTGTCTTTGTCTGAGCCGAATAGAGATGGACGCTTTTTAGTTTTTGGTGTTTTTCGAGGTGGACGACTCGATGTTTTATGCCGATCGCTTTGATTACCAATTGCTATTGTGTCGGAAGCTAGGCTTGCTAAGAGCGCTTTGGCATGGACGATCTGAGCGTGGGCTTGATCAACTCTAGCTTCATTCTCATCAAGGAATTTTTGCAGCCGATCTTGCAGGACTGGTAAAAAGTTAGTCGGGAGGTTGGATTGTGGGTTTATAGGTGAATTTGCACTCATGTTTTTGGAGCCTAGACCAGATATTAATTTACCTTTGCGATCGCTATGGGAGCGATAAAAATTGCGGGTCTTTGTTCTCATTGTAATAGAAATTACAAGTTATTTTTAAGCGATCGCCTTTTCGAGTTAGTAAGTAAACAAAAAAGCAGCCTGTTTGACGGACTGCTTTTTTATTAGGCGATCGCATCCTCTAAAAATTGGGATACGTGACCTTTCCCTTACCAAAAGAAAAATCGATCGCGTCCCCTAGCGAGTAGGAGACGTTCTATTAATCTCAGTCAGCCAAGCACGCAGATGTTTCCAATCGATCGCGTCCCCTAGCGAGTAGGAGACACACTCTGAACTTCGCAGTTCTTGTGGACACTAACTAGTTTCCAATCGATCGCATCCCCTAGCAAGTAGGAGACAAAGTATACAAGCTAATTCCTTTCAAAGTCACATAGTTATTTCCAATCGATCGCATCCCCTAGCGAGTAGGAGATGAAATTAGTATTTCCCAAAATTTACACCAATCTCTTAGTGTTTCCAATTGATCGCGTCCCCTAGCGAGTAGGAGACAAATATAAGTTTAACAAAGCTGACTGGCTAGCAAATTTCCAATCGATCGCGTCCCCTAGCGAGTAGGAGACGATCCAAAATTTGAGCTTCCAGTCGGGTACGCCTTATTTCCAATCGATCGCGTCCCCTAGCGAGTAGGAGATTCAGGTACTACAGACTTGCTGCTTCCCCAAGCAATATTTCCAATCGATCGCGTCCCCTAGCGAGTAGGAGACCTCGTAGTATCGCATTAGGGATTGGTGGATTAGCAATTTCCAATCGATCGCGTCCCCTAGCGAGTAGGAGACTGAAGATGATGGTGCTTCGCAAGAACGACCCGCAGCATTTCCAATCGATCGCGTCCCCTAGCGAGTAGGAGACCGAAACCATTGGGGCTTTTATGGGCTTCGACGATGTTTTCCAATCGATCGCGTCCCCTAGCGAGTAGGAGACCAGAAGGGATAGAACGGGGCTTGCGAGATGTGAGTATTTCCAATCGATCGCGTCCCCTAGCGAGTAGGAGACCAAAGAGGTCTAATAGACATGCCTAATAGACCAGAAATTTCCAATCGATCGCGTCCCCTAGCGAGTAGGAGACCCACTACATCAGACGATACACATGGCACAATAGCATTTCCAATCGATCGCGTCCCCTAGCGAGTAGGAGACGCAATAATCCTCAAAAGTGCCATAGCTCTTATACAATTTCCAATCGATCGCGTCCCCTAGCGAGTAGGAGACCAGCGGTTTGTATTTTGAAGGCGATCCAGCTTACATTTCCAATCGATCGCGTCCCCTAGCGAGTAGGAGACATATGGAATCGATTTTGCCAGTTGAAATTGCCAAAGATTTCCAATCGATCGCGTCCCCTAGCGAGTAGGAGACACCGCAGTAAAAATCGAATACGGCGTAGCTGTTGCATTTCCAATCGATCGCGTCCCCTAGCGAGTAGGAGACACATTCATCGACATCGTGGTGATGGACACTTCCCCATTTCCAATCGATCGCGTCCCCTAGCGAGTAGGAGACCCAAATAGCTAAGGCCGTGGGAGTTGTAAGCAGATTTCCAATCGATCGCGTCCCCTAGCGAGTAGGAGACGCTGTTCCCAAGCTATATAGCCACCAACGACCGCGGATTTCCAATCGATCGCGTCCCCTAGCGAGTAGGAGACCCGATCGGTGCAACTGTACGCGAGGCAACGGGTGCATTTCCAATCGATCGCGTCCCCTAGCGAGTAGGAGACCGCAGTGCTTGCTGATTGGAGGATTGTCGATTATTCGATTTCCAATCGATCGCGTCCCCTAGCGAGTAGGAGACGCGAATTTATGAATGATAAGATTGGAACTTTGGGGGCATTTCCAATCGATCGCGTCCCCTAGCGAGTAGGAGACCTAATAAACGAAACTTCCACGACTGATAAAATCCCAATTTCCAATCGATCGCGTCCCCTAGCGAGTAGGAGACTTTATATCTGGCATCCATCAACTCGGTGAGCAGGGCTATTTCCAATCGATCGCGTCCCCTAGCGAGTAGGAGACCACCCACGCTTGAAAGTCTTATCCAGTCTAACTTTTAAAGACTAGTTGCGCGGAACAGATTTATTGTAGCAAATTAAGCTTTGGTAACACAATATTTTCTTCTGCGGAAAACATCGTAAACCCATATTTATCAGTGCATTTAAGACTTGCGCGAATCTACATATTTGACTATGGGCATTCAAATCAATACTAGGCAACAATTATAAAGCTTTAAATTGCAGGTTATCCAAAAACAGCACATAGTTCGCGCTGTCTAGCAGTTAATAAGCGATCTCCTTAATCACCTCCTTCAAGTCCTTATGCACCTGTGACATCAAACTAGCTTCTTCTATAGATTTGAATTCTTCTTGAGATATAAAGTTGAGGCAATTAAGGACTCTTGTTTTCCATTCTTTTTCATTATCATTAAATATCTCCCAAGCTTTAAATACTGAATTTCTATCCTGCAATCCCTCCAATTTATGAAAAAGTTCGTTTCTTTTGTCAAAGACTTTATTCCCAAAGTTCCAAATATCAGCATCTGAATTTACATCGACTCCTTTAAAGACTACGAGAGCAAAATAAAGACCTTGACCGTAAGCATTAAGATATCTCGTTTTATTCCCAGAAGGCAAAGTAAATTCAGAAGATAATTTAATCTTCTTGCCTTCTTTTTTGTCGAAATGAAACTCATCTAACCACATTGAGAGTAGACCTTCTACTGCTCGAAAACTATGAAACATTGCTTCAACTGTATTTTCTTGTTTCAATCGGACTACAGCTAGATATGCCGATTCATAAGCTGACCACCACCACTCCTTAGAGCGACTAGTTGCTGCCTCTCCCATAGCTGTAGCAAACTTTTCAAATTCAACAGCATTCCAGAAATTGGCTAGCTTCAATAAATGTAGTAGTCTAGATTTTATTTCATCACTCTCAAAATTTATCTCCTCAACAATACTAGTCATACCTGAATAGTCATGTCGATCTAGCAAATCCTCTAACTTCTTAAATTGCAAGGTCTCAAAATAGGACGAACCCTTTAAAAACTTAGTCTTATTTGGCGGTAACTCACTACTAACAAGAAATTCCACCTTTTTACCAAAGCGAATCAAACAAGTTAACTGCACCGCCGAAGAAATCGCAGGAGTCCCCGCCTGATGACTAACAATCACGCGATCGCTCTTAGAAATCCACTTATTTTCTTCCCACTTCGCCAACTCCGCCTTTACGAGCGTTAAAGTCGCATCCCAATCATCTAACCCATCCGCCCCCTGTTGCGGCTTCAAAACCGAAAATTCAATCTTTTCATTGGCAAACCTTTCACCAAACTCTTGCGTAAAATAATGCTTCAAAATTGGCTGAAGCGTATATGTATCCTGCCAATAGGGAGAATCCAAATGACCTCGACTGTAATCATCAAAAATTGCCTCCTGATCGGTCAGCAAAACAATAATGCGATCGGGCTTATTCTTTTTATCAGTCTTAAACTCCTGACAAAATCCATCCAATAAAGGAAAAGTCAAACGCTCCCAATATGTCTCAATTGCATCACCATAAGCAATTCCCATTACCCTTGCTGGCAAAGTCAACAAATCACTATTACTCTCTGGTGTTGGAGAAAATTCGTTTTCACAAGGATATAACTGCTCCATTTTTTTAATCCGCAAAGCACCCCAGCCAGTATCATCTGTCAGCTTGACATCACTATTACCCGTCGTCACAATCCAAACTATAGACATGATTAAGCTCCAAGATTTACAAAAAAAGACTACAGAAACTCAGTGATGATCGTACTAAAACAACTCAAAATCCGATCAAGCTCATTGAGATAGAAAACATTACTATCAAGAGTCAGCAACTTATTTTCTAATTTCAAAAACTGCCATAAATTGCCCGTCGTCACACACCCATAAACTTTATCCAAGGTTTCACCATGCTTTTGGTTATAGCGAATTGCCCCATACATTTGAGCAGCACATTGCCCTAGCCCATTCTCTAAATTATCGCGCTTCGCCTCCACGATCGCCATAATTGGCGTACTAATAAAAGTTGAAGTCGTACCCTTACCAAGAATAAAATCACATTCTCCTACCAGTCCCGCCTCGCGATCGCTATCAAGGTTTTTGCCCGAATAAATAGCCAACTGTGTAGAGAAATGTGCTTCTACTTCCAACAAAATTGGCGCAATAATAAACTCAGATTTTGCCTTTTCGCTGCTAGTCGTAAGCGCAAATTTCTTACCCTTCGCAAGGGTTTCCAATAACCAACTACTAACCTGAATCGTACTTTCTGGAGATGCAAACAAGTCCTGCTCAACAAAATCAAGAGAGAACTTATCTATAATCTGTTCAACCGTAAAATCACTGTAAGCCATAGTTTTATAGTTTTCTTTCTCTATAGTGAATCAACCGTAGGATGGGTTACGCTGTCGCTAACCCATCATTTGCGCTTAAGAAACCATTTAAGAATTACCTTTTGCGGTCAAAAACTCTAAGAGATCCCCCTCAATCCCCCTTAAAAAGGGGGAAGAATTTAATTCTCCCCCCTTTTTAAGGGGGGCTGGGGGGGATCTAGACAATTCTTAAATGTAAATGGTTTGTTTCAACTCATACGTTACATTGCACTAACTATTCTATTTCCAAGGCTTTCCCCATAGCTGTTTGAACTGTCCATCATCTGCAAGAAACTTAAGAAAGTTCAAACAATCATCAGAATCATCTGGGAAGATCGTTAATAACTCAAGATAACTAGCAGTTGGTTTGGGAATCTTTTTAGTTGAATCATTAGGATCTGGCTCTAACTTCATCAAAGGATACATCCGATGCCACAGCCGCCCAATCTGTCCCACTCTTCCAGTTACCGAAGATTTATAAATAGATAGTTCAGGAATTTGGGCTTTATTGTCTCTCTTTTGATAAGACCCATGTAACCATTGAATTGCTTCAGAGCTTTCTTTATTACTCGCGATTCTGCCCCAAACCATTACCTTGTCAGGATGCCAAGCCTCTCGCCAACCAGTCGCATAATTTGCAGTCAGCTTAACGTTTTCTTGCAATTGCAACCAGTCTCTAGCCGCTTCCTGCAATTTATCTAAAAAGTTGGTTACATATTTTGAGCCATAAACCTTAACATCGCGAGCATAACGCCCTTTTTTCCATTGCCAATGACAACCAATTAGCGGCTTCCTATCGTTATTCTTTTCATAATATTCCTCATAAAACAACCGATGATCGGCTCTACGCCACGACTTACCAAAGCCACCAAAGATCATTGCAAACTGATTCAGATGCAAAATCAGATTTTTTAAAGCCGCCTTATGTTCTTCCGAAATATCTTGCGACAATAGCCAGCCGAGTTCGCCTTCTACCTTATAGCTAGGCACTTCCCATTGACCATTGCCAAATAATTTTGACTCAAAGCTAGTTGTGACAAAGTTCATCATCAATAAACCCCATACACCATGCCCTGAAACACCGCCAAAAATTTTCTCAACTTGTTTCTCAGCAGTGTCAGCATCCGTCAAACCACCAAAAATTCGCAACGCATGACCACGAATCGCCGCCCGAAAAATATTGGGGCGAAACTCGCCAGATTCATCTAAACGCTTTGATGCCATCCCCTGTCCTTTCAACAGATGCGGCGGATACAACAACTCACCCTTTAATTGATCGCGATGACCATAACCTGCGGAAACCCGACAACCAATCCCACGACCCAGCGCCGCTTCCCAGATTTGCCAGATCTCCTCCCACTCAGATTTATCAAGCTCCTCCGAAGCCGAAATCCCAAACTGAATTGTGGGTTGATAGAGCGAAATTTGGATTTTGGCTCCTTCTTTTTCACTATTCATCACCTGTAACTTTTGCTGTGGATGAATGAGATCAACTAACCCATCAGTCCAACTGTTATCCACAGGATAACCACCATGAAAGCGCAAAATCCATGGGGAGAAGTCTCCTTTAGAAATCTCCTGTCCGCAATATTTACCAAGGCGATCGCCAAATAACCGCTTGCAAGCCTGACGAAAAGCCCCCTTCATACTCGAACCTGGGTAAAAGGGATAACCAGACGCACCAATGACAGGACGAATCACGCCATCATCCTGCCCTGAATTCGTCACAAATCGCCAACTAATCGTATATTCTTGCGTTTTGACAGGCTCCTCAAATATCGGCGCAACTGGATAAGTTTCACTTGTCCACTCTTCACACCAGATCTCAGCATCTTGCGAATCGCCAGCCTTTTTGCGATCTGGATCGAGACGTTGCAACTGACAACGCCCATTCGTTTGCGCCTGAAACATCATCGGCACTTTTCTATAAGCATCGGGAATATTTGACATTTTTTTAGTCCCTAAAAACTATTTTTTCTTATAGCGCTGAGTCCACCAAACCAAACAGTCACAAAGCTGCGTTAGCACAGCGATCGCCACCCGTTGATCTTGGATGTCTATTTCCCACAGTTTTTCTGCCATAGCTCGGACAGCCTTAGCATCTTCTGCCTTTACAGGATCGTTAGGAATTTTCACTCCTGCTTTTACCATCACCGCCACAAGCTGATTCCATGTCTCGTTCCAATACTTAGCTTTTTTCGGCTCTTTATCTTGCAAGCGCAAATGCTCACCCCAGAAACGCTCTAAGCCATAAGCCACAGCTACACGCATCTTAAAGGCTTGCCCCAAAGAATCTTTGTCACGTTCTTTCGCATCTAGAACTAGCTTCTGAGCAATGCGATCCAAATCATAAGTTTTCCAAGCCATTACTGATACTCTCCTGCAAGTGTGACATTACAACGACCAAAGCCAACCGACTCCAAACCACCAAAATACATATCCTGCGAAGCGCGATCGCCAAAAGGTTTCCAGCCTGATTGCTTCAAACCAGATTGCTTCAAAGCGATCGGAAATATTAAAACGCTTCCCTCTGGCAAAGCCTCCACATTAAAAAATGCCCCTTTCTCAGTATCGACTTTTTTCATGTCATCCATCATCTTGATGCGACTCTGACGATACAAAGCCATATCATGCAACATCGCAATATCGTTATCACCAACCACCACCAAACTCTCAACCGCCAGATCTGCACCAGTAGGAATCCATTTCTGCATTGCTTCGGCTTCGATTTGCTGCTCGATTTCCATAAATCCAAGGTTGAAAAATAGGATTTGCTTAGCAGTACCGCGATCGCTAATTTGACGACCCCGCAGAGTTTTCGCCGCCGTGTAAGGTTTTGGGATAGCGTCTGTAGATCCCGTAATCAGTTTGTAGCGCTTGAGCAATCTTGGGCAACTAATCCAAACTACAGGCTGTCCTGGACAAAAAACAGGCAACCAAACCAGTGAAGCATATTCAAATTTGACGATCGCTTCCGTAGTCCCGCCATCGGGTCTACCCTCCACAGATTCATGTCCGTACCATGTATTCTCTGAACCTTTATCCGCCTCGCGCATATCCGCCCGAAAGCGTCCACGAATCGAACTCCCTGCAATAATCCCCGTCTGCGTAAATTGATCGCGAAAAATCAAATTGAGATTACCAGACTCCTCACCTGCGGCAGCGCCAACATGCAAAGGGGCAAGGGTTTCAATAATTCCATAGGCTTTTTTGTACATTAATCCTCTCCTTTTTGTGTAATTTTTTAGTCAACTTTAAGCTCAACTTTAGGTTCGATTTTGATTTCCACTGGTAAGCACAACCCACAACCAAACTGCCGCAACGGTAGCCCCTCACCCGACGCAAACCACTCAGGCGGGAAATCCCACCAAGTAAGATCGAGGGGATGTTTGACCACATAAACCGTTCCCGCAGGCACAGCATAGCGACCAATGCTCAGCTTACTGGCGCGTTTGTTTTGCGCGTCACCTTTACCCACGCGATAACGCCAAGGCTCAGGGCGATCGGTCAGCATCTCAGGACGCTTGTTGCTAAAGCGCACATCGTTAGGATAGCGAGTTGAGAGATTGTTACTTCCCCACACCGCAGGCGTAATCAGCGCAAAACTCCGCCCGATTTTTTGCTTCAGTAGTTTGAGGATCGAACTATGCTCTGTAATTGCTTGACTAGTGATTTCGACAATATGATTTTCACCACCAAAGCGATACCAACCGTCAGGCAGTTTATGCGTCGAGAGATAAACTAAACAGCTATCTTCACGCATCTGCACAGCGTTCTCTAAAAACAATCCATCGCGATCGCGCACATGTTTCTCATCATCCTTGAGATAGGGATGCAAAATCGGCATGAATTCCCAAGGAGTTTTGCCAACATCATTCAACTTGCCTTTCTCAGGACGTTTTAGCTGTGGGGTTTGTTTGTGCCAAGAGTTGATACTCTGCCATTGATATTCAGGATCGAGATCGGGATGTTGACGCTCCCATTTGTGATTGATTAGCGACCATTCATCAAAATCCTTATTCTTCTCACCGACAATGCGCGATCGCGGAATCGGCACAAAGAAGTTTTCAGGATGATCTGACTCCGCCCAAAAAGCCCCAGCTACAGCCAGATTAGTTTTTAGCTCTTGATGCTCGGTAAACTTCTGCTCTTGATTCGTCGCCAAAATCAACCCCGAAAGCGTTCCCGCATCAGGTGGAAATTTTGCACCAGAGCGTCCAACAAGGTTTTCAGGAGAAAGAAATGCGCCAGCGCTGCCATAGAGCAAGCCCAACGGACGTATCACAATTAGGAATTTGAACATAACTGCCACCCCACTTTAATCATGCCATCAATCCATTCAATGAGGGGCTTTGCTGATTTTGAGTCTTCAGCACCCGTAATGTATTTACGCTGTTGATTTAGAATATCTCCTTTATCTTTGCCAAAATAAAGTTTAAAGAACTCAAGAGCAACGAACTCATCAACTGTTTCAGCCGTCGCAGGTGGAATAGCATGACGAGATTTGAGTTGCGCCAGATCGGTATATACATGGCTCCAATTTGCATCTTTGCCATTATTGTCATTGCGATCGCGATAATCCTTTAGCCATGACAAATATTTCCAAGGCGTAGTCCACTGTACAAACTGCCCATTGTTAAACAGAACCCGAATCGTTACGCGATCGCGCCCCAAACTTTTAGCCAATTTCTCAGCCTCGCGGCAATGCTGCAACACATCGCGCTGCGGTACACTATGCCCCGCCCACACAAAACCCACACTGAGCGTAATCCCAAGGTTTCCTTGTTCCCAACTATCACGCAAATCCAGTAACCATGCAATCACTTCGCGGCTATCTAATTTAGGGGTTTGTTTGTCCCCATACATCACACCAAGAAAATCATCTCCTCCTGCATAAACTACACGCCCTTTTTTATCAAAATCTGTTTGGAATTTCTTACCCCAAGCTCTCAAAGACTGGCTAAATTGAGTGACACTAGCATTATCTGTAAGCCTCTTGAGATGATCACCGACCTTATCGCCATCACCCATAAACCAGCCAGTCCAATGGGTTACACCAGAATTATCATCTTTGCGAAGCACCTCTCGAAAAGTCGGTGCATAAAGATCGCGATGGATATTTCTAGCGATCGCCCCATAAGTAACCAATCTTTTGATTAATTCAGGAATACTCAATCGCTCATTTTCATTGATATAAGCGCGATCGTTCTCCTTGCCAGAAGGATCGAGAACTTCAGCAATCCTCTTGTAAAAGCTTTTAATCTCTGCTTCATTCGTTCCCAAACTATCCATATTTGGATGAGCGATCGCATCATGCCCCGACAAACTCGAACTTTCACCATTCCAATTCGGCACAGTCCAAGCCCGTCGCAACTTCCGAGTTTCCAAATCACGCATTGCCGACTCAATACTTAGCCCACTACCCCAAAACACCTCCCAAGCGTGAATTTGCCATCTTGTCCAAGAGTTAAACCAACCCTCATCATCAATTTGCAAATTATCTCTCAACCAACCACGACAAGCCGTCACAATTTCTTTCCAGCCTTCCGTTAAAGCTTGATGAGCATCGTTAAGCGAGAAATCTCCCAGTATCAAAATTCGATTGGGCATTCCCTGCACAATATCTGCATTAGCCATTTCAGGGACATCATCGATCTCGATCGCTGGTGAAATCACTTCACAGTTTTTAATGTTAGCCGCACCAACGATCTTCCAACTTAAGTACGAGAGAATTTGCGATGCACCATAGAGATCGCGCAACTTACGAGACTTTTCGATAAAGCCTTGCACAGGTGCAAAAGTAATTACCGTATATTTTGCAATTTTAGTTTCCTGCGTTTGAGAATCTTCCTCAGCCTGCAATAATGTCGTCACGATCGCCTTACCTCCCACACATATTTATACAAGCAATCTATCAGTATTTTGTCATACATTGCAATGCAATCAAGATATTTTACAAAACATCTATATAAGTTAAATTGTCTTCACAAACTAGGTTTTATGCTCTTTTGTAACCTTTAATAAATATTGTCATTTACTTGACATAACCCTATGCCTAAGACTAACAATCTTCATCCTTATAGCGATCGCCAAGCCTTTGAGCGACTCATGCTTTTAATTGCCACATTCATTCACTATCCTGGAATCGGTTGCCCCGATCGCGAGGGTAAAAGTTCGCAAACCGCCCATGAATCTCTAGAGGCAGTCAAAGAAAAAGTCTATGAAGTAGCCAAACAATACGATATCTCTCTATCTAAATATTCCATCCCCACTTTACGCAAGGATTTAGTAACTCTGCGTAAATATGGAATTCTAGAACAGCGTATTTATCGTTGGGGCTATTTTCTGGGAACAGGAATGATGTCCTTCCGAGACTTACAAGTAGCCATCAATGCCCTTGCTTCTATGGCAAAATATCAGCGATCACCACAGGCCATTCGCATTTATGACGATCTATCCCAAAAGTTGCGGACTAAGAAAGATTTAGCATCTACAGATTTAGTATCTACAGATTTTCTCTATCCATTGCGATCGCAAATAGATCGAGCCATCGTATATACCGATATCAATGAGATGATCGAGCACAAAAAGACTCGCTACAATCTCTATCACTGCCTAGATCGATTGGAATCAGCAATTACAAACGGACAAGCGATCGAGATCTTTCGATATGCCGATCCCTATAGCCATAAAACGGGATATTTACAAGTTTTCCCTTTGCAATTGATTTACCACGATATTGCTTGGTACTTGCTCTACGAATATATCGATAAAGGTCATTTAGAAATCGAACGAATCGATCGCTTTACCGATCATATTCAATCCCTCAATCAAGCAAGAGGAACTGAACTGCAAAAAGCAAGTTTAGCTGTGGCAATGCATCTGTTTAAAAAAGGTTGGGGCTTGTTTCTCGGCAACCCAATCGAGCAGGCGCAGGAGATCGCTGGGAATCTGGAATACATTCAAGTCAAGGTGCGTTTTTTTACACCTGTAATTGCTTTTATCGAAGAGGGAGATAAAAGGCATATTTCCCAATCCATTGATAAGCGAGGAAAACCCAATTATATCGATTACAGTGTGGCATTACCAGCGCGATCGCTCAATGAATTTTGTCGCTGGGTTAATCAGTTTGTGCATAATGCTAAGGTGCTTGAGCCTCCCCATTTAGTCGAACGTTATCAGTCCATAGCTCTTAAATTAACGCAGTTATATAGCAACGTAAGAGATAGCGAGGACAAATCAAAACCCTAAAGATGAGTGTCGCCACTTCTCGCCATCACTCATCTTTAGGGTTTTACAGCAATTATCGATCAAACGAACCATAAGAAAAATTTTGAAAGCGTTGCGAAGCAACGCTTTCAAAATTTTTCTTGGTTCTTACAACGAGCAAGTTCAAAAACTAGTAATTGTCCCGCCCGAAAGCATGAGATCAGTGAAGATATTGAACCTTGAGGAACATCGCGAAGGTCTAAGCCTATGTAAGCGATCGCCAAATCGACTAAATTAGGAATATTCATTATGTTTAACAATTTCAAGCGTGTTCTCGCCGTTGCAATGTTATCGACAACCCTAGGAGGAATCGCCATTCCTAGCATTGTTTCCGCACAAACGAATCCCAACCAAGGCGCGCAAACCACCCAGAAGCATCATGACGGTGGGTGGAAAAAGCTTAATTTGAACGACGACCAAAAACAACAACTAAAAACGATTCATACAAACACCAAACAGCAAGTACAAGCTGTTTTAACGGAGGCTCAACGCGCTCAACTCGCGACTGCAAAACAATCTGGCGATCGCAAAGGAACATGGAAATCACTGAACCTCACCGCCGACCAAAAACAACAAATCAAGAATATTCACAAGAGTTCTAGAGACCAAAGCCTTGCAATTTTGACTCCAGAACAACGCACCCAACTACAACAAATGAAAGCCAACCGTCATCAAGGCTAATTTTAATTCACGAAAGTGCGACAACACTCTCGTGAATTAAAATTTGTGAATTACAGCCTGGAGTTTAGACTAAGGTGATTGAGATAAGCAGAAAAAGAGCAGGAAAAAGTAACTCAG
>NZ_ALWB01000080.1 GCF_000332215.1 Pseudanabaena biceps PCC 7429 | reverse complement strand
GTTGCCGCGCGGAGCGCGGCAACCCTCTTTTGGGGGTTAATTTTGTCCTAACAAGACTGGCGGCAGCTACACAAATTTTTGGGGACTTACCAATCCAGTATTTGCGTAATTAGATCAGGCAGATCGAGGGAATTAAACGGTTTCATAATTACGCCGCTTACAAGTAAGTCATTAAATTGTCGCCTTTCTGAAGTCTGAACCTTAGCAGTTAAAAAAATCACAGGAATTTGAGCAGTTTGGGGATCGGCTTGTAGGGCTTTAAAGGTAGAGAGCCCGTCCATGTCAGGCATCATCACATCGAGCAGAATAGCGTCAGGCTTTTCATCACCAGCTATTTTAATACATTGCATTCCTGAGCTAGCAACTAACACTTCCCAATCAACCACCATCTGAATCCCAAACCGTACAACAGTTTGAATACTTTCTTCGTCATCAACTACCAAAATCCTCTTAATTGGCATAGTTTTAGCTCATAGGTTTAATAATGGCAGAGTAAACGAAAAAGTACTACCTTTCCCAAGGGTACTCTCAGCCCAAATTTTACCCTCATGCTGTTCGACGATCTTGCGACAGATGGTTAATCCCAGTCCTGTACCTCCTTTACGGCGAGAGGTAGAGGAGTCTACTTGCTGGAATCTTTCAAAAATAATTTCCAGTTTGTCCGATGGAATGCCCTGACCTTCATCAGAAACCGAAAATAGAACTTCGGCATTCGGTCTATTTTCCGCAGTTAGCCATACCTTACCGTTAACTGCCGAGAATTTAATCGCATTACTGATGAGATTGGTTAGTGCTTGCACAATGTAATCAGAATCCACAAGAATATTGATATCCAATGGCTCAACCACTAAAACTACACCGTGATTCTGTGCCATTAGCTGCATTGCCTCTGTTGCCTGAATCATTAACGTAGAAACCTTACAGACCTGTTTCTCCATTTTCACTTCCCCCGATTCAATGCGTTGCAAGTCAAGGACATTATTGACCAAGCGGACTAGGCGCTCCGTATTGTCATCCGCTATTTCCAGAATTTGCTGTCCATCTTTTGAAAGGGTTCCTAATCTTCCCGTTGCTAAAATTTTTAATGCACTATGCATCGAAGTTAAAGGGGTTCTCAATTCATGACTGACAAAGGCAATCAATTCATCTTTCATGCGTTCGATCGCTTTGCGATCGCTAATATCGACAGTTAGTGAAAAAAAACCTTTAACATTTTTATGTTCATCAACATGGGGAATGTAGGTAACTTTCACGGAGCGGGGAGAACCATCTTTTAAGAAAATTTCATTTTCATAGGTCACGGTCTGACCTAGTAAGACCAACTGCACATGGGGCTGTATTCTTGAGTAGCAGTCATCCCCCCAAACGGATTTAATCTCACTGCCATAGATTTCTGATAGAGACTTGCCTAGCCAATCTTCATAGGCTTGATTGTTAAATCGATAACATTGGTTCTCATCGACATAGGAAATCAGCACTGGCAAGGCATTAGTAATCAGCCTTAACAGCTCTTCACTCTGGCGGAGAGCTGTTTCCGCTTGTTTGCGATCATTAATCTCTTGCTGGAGATTGCGATTGACCTCCTGTAATTCCGCAGTACGCAATTCGACGATTTCTTCTAAATGCTCTAGAACCTGTGCTTGCGATAGGACTATACCAATCTGATCGGCAAGTTGTTGCATCAGTTCCATTTCAAAATCTAACCATTGGTAAGGGCGATCGCAATGATGCGCGATTAATAACTGTTTAGGCATAAGTTAATTTTACACTTACACCGCTTTGCGCCCAATCCTTAGAAACCATTTAAGAATTGGATAGATCCCCCCCAGCCTCCCTTGAAAAGGGGGGAGAATTTAATTCTTCCCCCTTTTTAAGGGGGATTGAGGGGGATCTCTTAGAGTTTTTGACCGTAGAAAGTAATTCTTAAATGGTTTCTTACAGAGTAATCCGAACTCACGTTATTAAGTAGCTAGGCGCAATTAAATATAAAACCCCAAAAATCTTTAGCGCACGCTAAAGGTTTTGGAGTTTTAATTATGCCCAGTCACTTAGGCGATCCCTGCGATCGCGATCACCGCAATTGCAATTTGCTAGTAAGTATAATTACGCAACCATAAGGGCGAAAATCACGTCTAGATCTGCGAAAGCCTGATACGAAATCAAAAGTGAAGGAGCTGAGGAGCCACCGTAATGTCAGTATTTTATTTTGCGAGATTCATTTTCAAATTTTATGCTGGCTCGATCGCTGTTTTAGTTTTGGTAAATGCTCTCTCGACACTTTAAATTAAGAACCTTACTTTGTGCGTTAGAATAAGCCCAAAAACCTATATGTCAAGTAGCTCCAGCGATCGCAAGCAACGGAATTCTCGGCAAAAGCCTCCATCTAAGATCGCACGCTTCTTTAAGTGGCTCGAATGGCGCTTTGCGACACCAGAATTTATTGGGGGAATGTATAGCACCTTTACGATCTTTTTCTTTATGGCGGCAACGAATACGCTGTCGGGATGGTTGTATGTCATTAGTGGCGTAAGTTTTGCATTGTTGATTGTGGGGGCTGTAATGCCCAAGCGCTTGCTAGCAGAAATGGTGGTAAAGCGATCGCCCATCGATCCTGTGAGTGTCGGTGACGATCTGTGGATGGATTTGACGATTCAAAATACGGGGCGGACTGAGAAAAAGCTGCTCGAAGTAAGCGATATACTGCCAGAAAATCTTTCCAATATTCTGCAACAAGATGTAGTAATTGAGATAATTGCCCCGCTTCAAGAATATCGGTGGAGCTATGAAGCCAAAACTACTAAGCGCGGTATATTTTTATTTAGATCGACGGAAATTGCTACATCTAGTCCTTTGGGACTGTTTCGCAGTCGTCGAGCCTGTCCGTCAGGACAAAAGGCGATCGTTTATCCCACGGTAATCCCCCTCGATCGCTGTCCTTTGGTTGACCAGTTAGGACAGGACACCAGCCCCCGTCAATATAGCGACGAACATAACTACAGCAATGCATCGGAAGGCTTAACCAAAACTTTACGTCCATACCGCTGGGGCGATCCGACTAGATTAATCCATTGGCGTACTAGTGCCAAATTTGGGGAATTACGGGTGCGCGAATTGGAAGTAACGCTTGGTGGACAGGAAGTAGCGATCGCCCTCGATAATTCCGCAGGATGGCAGCCTGAAGCCTTTGAGGAGGCGGTAGTAGCAGCAGCTTCTCTCTATTTTTATGCCCAAAAATCCAAGCTAAGCGTGCGCCTATGGACAGGCGATACAGGGATCGTCCAAAGCGATCGGGCCGTCTTAGAAACATTGGCAGCGGTGAATATTGCTGACCGTTCGGTAACTCCTACCGATATTCTCAAGGATCTTCCCGATCTCCCTGTTGTGTGGATCTCCTACAGTACCGATAGTATTGCCTATTTACCTTTGGGAAGTCGATGGCTGTTGTGGCAAGCTTCAGGAAAAGCGACTCCAGTATCTGTTCCCAATCAGCGAGCGCTGGGATTAGTAATCGAGACGATATCCGATGCTGACGACTTGAGTTATAAGTCTTTGCGATCGCAACTTCAGGGATATCTCGCCACTTGAATCGCCTGTAGGACATAAACCCCAAGAATTGATTGGCGGCGCGAAGTGTCGCCAATCAATTCTTGGGGTTTGAGCTATAAATTATCGTATAAGTCAGCAATGATGATATTGGAAAATAGCCAACCATCGGGAGAAACTAACATAATCCGTATATCTTCCGAATATTCGACAAACTCGACCCAATGGCGATCGCGATAGCGCTCCAGACATTCACAGGCGCGATCGCATAGTTCCCTGCCAAAAGCAGTAATTAGAGCGTTCAAACTCAATCCTTCCGCCAATCTCAATCCCTGCATTAATGTATCCATTAGCTCCTCCGCAGGCGTAATGGTGGGAGCCGTAAAGCCAATTCCTTCTAATTTCCATTGCGCAATAGCATCGAGATAGGGGCGCATTTTGCGGGGGCGATCGATTCTTTGACGGTTAATATAACTAGTTGCCCCCATACCCATACCGTAAAAGGGTTGATTGTACCAATAGGTCAAATTATGCCGAGCTTGATAGGAAGGCTTCGCATAGTTAGAGATTTCGTAATGTTCATACCCCTTAGCAGTCATTAACCGATGGGCAGCAAGATACATCTCGACAGTTAGCGATTCTGAGGGTAATGGGCGATCGCCTGCTTGATAGCGTTTGCCAAATGCAGTCCCTTCCTCAACTATGAGATCATAAATAGAGAAATGGGTCGGTTGTAAAGCGATCGCCGATCTCAGAGAGAATTCCCAATCTGCCATCGATTGATGAGGAAGTCCAGAAATTAGGTCTAAACTAAAATTCTCAAACCCAGCTTTTTGAATGGAGTCAACTGCTGCATAGATATCCTCTACCCTATGCCCTCGCCCACAAACATCCAATAATTCCTGCTGAAAAGCCTGTGCGCCAAGACTAATGCGGTTTACCCCTAAACTTCGATATCCTTGTAAACTTTCCGTACTAACAGTTCCCGCATTAGCTTCTAAAGATATTTCCGCATCGGTAGCGATCGCAAAGTATGTAGCGATCGTTTCTAAGATTTGGGCAACCTGTTGGACGGTTAGCAAAGATGGAGTGCCCCCACCAAAAAAGATTGTTTGCAACGTCGCCTTAGGTGGAATCTGCTCGACAGTAAGTATAATTTCTTGACAGAGAACATCAACATATTGCTGTTTCAAATTTTCCCCACCAGTAGTAATTGCGAAGTCACAGTAAAAACATCGCCGCTTACAAAATGGAATATGCAGGTATAAAGACTTTGGAAAGATTTGACTCAAGGCAATAGTTAATGTGTAATGAGGTTATGAATCTAAAGATTTTTTGATTTTTTTAGTTGGCAAGCAATTCTATAGTTTACAGCAATTGAGGTTAATCCTGAAATGACAGATGACGAACGATCATCTAACAACATCTCCTCAATATAGCAATCCTAAATGAGTTGTGAGATGCTTCGATTTCGCTCATATGCAGAACTACTTACATGAGTGATCCCATTACTATTGAGGAGATTCAATCTATGTCTAAGCATAGAAACTAACCAAGCTAAAAATTTAATTTCTGCAAATCATGAATTAACTCGCAAGGGAATAGTTTTTTTTGTTCGGGAATTCGCAGTTCACACAACTTAGCTGCTTCGATCGCAAAGTCAATACAGTCGATCCCAAACCAGATTGCGTACCAGTGGTCGGTATATTTATCTTCTAGGATGGAGATCGCTTTTTGTAAGGTGCGATCGGGGATTTCAAAGCGGATTGATTTCTTTATATATATTCCACGATCAGAGCGATCGACATAGCCCCAAAACGCAGGAAATTTAGGGATTTTCGGTTTAAATCCGCACCATGTCTTGACTTCTGCATATTCAAATAAGCAAGCCGCATGGGGAAACCCTGTTTCGCTAATAACTGTGAGATAGCCCATATTTGCGTTTTATCAGAATAGTTTAAACGAAATTTTTCAACCGGGATCTCAAATATAAAACAACTGATTCTCTAGTTCATCAGCAGTTAATCTATCGAGTAAAACCATAGTGCGTGCAACAATTTCATAGGGGATTTTTTGCGGAACAACAATAATTCCTGAATGGTCAACTTTTTGGTTTATATACTGTAAATGGAGCTTTTCATAATCAACTCGATTGTGAGTCAAAATACATCGGTTCACAGAAATTGCATAACTCAATTGCTCAGGATCGGATTTACCTAACATTTGACATTCTTGGACTGTTTGAACATCTATTCCACGTGATCGCAACAACCTTGCCACAAGATTACTCACATCTTCATCAAGATATATCAAAGCAAAGATGTTCATTGTGAATCGGGAAACTGAGATTTTACGGCAGGATGAATTAATTCATCGGGGATATGGTTGCGTTTGATGTAGTCATTGATTTCCGCTTGGTTGTCTTGATAGAAGCTCAAGGCATCAAAAATTTGGGCTAGGGTTAAGTGTGGTAGATGAATGGGAATCTCTTCTGGAGAAGTCCCTAAGCGCCATAATCCGACTATCGCTCTGATTGTGGTTTTAGTCCCAATAATAATCGGCTCACCGCTTAAAATTTGAGGATTGCGGGTAACATAGCGAGTAGTTATTGGAACGGGCATAGTCTTACTCCTTCAATGGTGGGATCTTTAACTTGTATGATAAGTTACTACTCGACATGGTGGTTATTCAAGTATGTCATAAAAAATTGCTCTAGGATTTTAAAGTGAGAGATATATCTAAGCCTTTAGGACTAATTCGGGCATTGATTCTTTTCGATGCGTTATTAATAAGGATAGTTGCCTGCTGTTCGTTAATCGGGGCTTTGGTAGTGAGTTGTTTGGCTGCACCATTTTCTATCAACATATCGGCGATCGCCGCACCATTAAGTGCATTTAGTCCATCTCTAACCTGAGCAACTAGCTGATCTCGAAAGTTGCCATTGCCATAGACAAGAAAATCGCCGAGAAGATCCCTAATCAACCCTTGTTTGTCTCGACTAAGAGAATGATTTGTGGCTTGCACTACGATAGTTCCATTGTCAATTCTCATGAAAATCTCTTGAGAAAAGTTGCCTGTGTCGTCCGACCAAGGAGTGTAGTTGGTATGATCATTAATGGGATTTTTAAAGATTACTTCTCGATGTTGTAGTTTCCAATCACCATTGACTCTGTAGCCATCATTGATGAATGTGCCTGTCAAATTAGAAACATCAACCCTATTAAATTTTGTGTCTTTAACTCTGCCTTGGCTTTTTTGCAATAGCTCTTTAATACGAAGGTTCTGTTCTAAGCAGTTGGGCGGAATAGTTGCTGTAGCAAGCCATTGGCTACCAATTCTAATTTCAAAGTTTTGGATGCATTGGTTGATCGAGGCAAAGTTGTTTTTTTGTGGCGGCTCGTTTTTTGAGAAGTTGGGGATTAACGAACAGCCTGTAGACATGGTGGATGTTAAGGCTATTAGGACAAGCGATCGCCTAAAATTTATACTCATTTTTTAGCGCCTACAACTCCATTGTTAATCATTAATCCAAATCCGAATTTTGTCATCTTTACCACTTTCAATTTTTACCGTTTGAGATTAGAGAATTAGGAATTACTTTCTCATTTCATCTAAAGCTTTCTGTGCTAAATCACGGAATTTTAGAAAATCTTTCACATCAGGAAACGATTGAATAGCTCTTGTGTAGTCATCAAGCGCCCCTTGATAATTCTTCAACCTCATCTTGGCATCTCCACGCCTAGTATGTGGGGTATATGGACGATTTTTATAAAAAGATGCACCATAGGCTCTTCCGTTAATGACTACTTGATTGTAGTCATCGATTGCGCCCTGATAATCTTTCAATTCTAACTTAGCATCTCCTCTAATATAGTAATAGTCATAATTCTCATAACCTTGGGAAATGCGAATAGCTTGAGTGCAATCGTCGATCGCGCCTTGATAGTTTGATATCCTAAGCTTGGCAAATGCACGACTAGAATAGGAATCTGCATTGTTTGGTTCAGCACGAATTACTTCGTTATAGTCTGAGATTGCGCCTTGGTAATCTTCAAGCTTAAGCTTAATGCGTGCACGACCAGAATAGTATTTGCTCTTATTGCTGGGATCGAGACGCATTAATTCATCGTAGTCTGAGATTGCGACCTTCTCATTTTTTGACGACACCCCCTGTTGGATAAACTCAATTCGATCAGCAATTGCTCCTTGTTCATCTCCTAAATATTTTTTAGAATTGCTGCGGTTTTTGTAAACTTGGAGAAAGTTAGAATTGAGACGAATGGCTTCGTTGAAATCGGCGATCGCTCCCTGTTTGTCTCCTAATGCAGACCTAGCATTACCACGATTGTTGTAAGCTTTATAATGGTCAGGTGAAATCCGAATCGCCTCGTTGAAATCGGCGATCGGTCCCTGCTGATCTCCCAGTGCAGACTTCGCATTACCACGACCGTTGTAAGCATCAGCATAATTAGGCTTGATGCGGATGGCTTCGTTGTAGTCGGCAATCGCGCCCTCTTTGTCTCCCAAATCAGACTTTGCATTCCCGCGATTGTTAAATGCATTAATAGAATCAGGCTTGAGACGGATTGCTTCGCTATAGTCAGAGATCGCTCCTTGTTTGTCTTCCAAATTATACTTTGCGTTCCCGCGATTGTTAAATGCATCAGCAAAATCAGGCTTGAGACGAATTGCTTCGCTATAATCAGCGATTGCCTGTCTATAATTGCCTACTCTGGAGTTCGCATTACCACTTTGATAAGATAGTGTTGGCGATTTTATTTGTTCTACTGGAGCTTTTTTAGGACGTTGGAGTACATCTGCATAATATTCTCGATCTCTTCTGCTCCCTCCTCTGCTTCGTAAGTTCCACTCATAATCAAATCTTGCACGGTCAAAATCTTCTAGGGCTTTTTGCTCATTACCGAGGCTGGATTGAGCTAAACCTTGATAGTAAGATATTCTGGCTAGATTATTAAGTGCCCACTTATCAAACAAGGGATAGGCTCGGTCATAGTCAGCGAGTGCGCCTTGATTATCTCTTAAATAACTCTTTGCTCTACCGAGACTGATATAAGCACGAACAAACTTATGATCGAGGCTAATTGCTTCGTTGGCATCGGCTAATGCTCCGCGATAGTCCCTCGTTTCGATCTTGGCGAATGCACGACTGGCATAAAGAGAAGAATCTTTTGAATTAAGGCGGATAGCCTCATTTAGGATGGCTAATGCTCCGTCATAATCCTGTATTTCGTCAATATTGAATGTAGCTAGAGCGTTATAGCATCCAATTAAAATATGCTTATCGTAACTTTTATCTGCGGTTTGAATGCACTTTGTATAGTCATCAACAACGCTATCCTTAAACTCAGGAGTTTCTCTGAATTGTTGCTTGATAAGATCCTCTTTGAAAATTGCACGAACAAAGTAATTAAATCCACGTGGTTTAAGTCGAATAGCTTCGTCATAGTCAGCAAGTGCTGCTTGATAATCGCTAATTGCAACAAAAAGAGCCGCTCGATTCCTATAGAAGTCATCGTTAGAGGGTTCAAGGCGCATGGCTTCTTTGTAATCGGCTAACGATCCATTGAAGTCATTCATCTTTTGCTTGGTTTCAGCACGACTGCTATAGAAACTTGCATTCTGAAGCTCAAGGCGAATAGCTTCGTTGTTATCTGCTAATGCACCCTTTAAGTCAGTAATTTTAGCTTGGAAATCACCAAATTTTCTCTCAGATGCAATTTCCTTCTTAGCTGTAGCGCGATCATTGTACGCCTTAGCATTTGTTGGCTCAAGACGAATTAACTCTGTGTAGTC
The DNA here is from genome assembly GCF_000332215.1 of Pseudanabaena biceps PCC 7429. Classification (GTDB taxonomy): domain Bacteria; phylum Cyanobacteriota; class Cyanobacteriia; order Pseudanabaenales; family Pseudanabaenaceae; genus Pseudanabaena; species Pseudanabaena biceps. Next base: position 10,241 of record NZ_ALWB01000080.1, on the reverse strand, counting down.
AGCGATCGCTCCTTCGTAATCTCCACCTTGTCTTTTTTTTATCGCGCGATCGTGTAGTTGTTGGGCTGAGAGTCTTTTAGATGACTGTTTAGTAAATTCAATTGAATTTGTCTCTGCATTAATGCCATGAACAGGAAACAAAACAGTTACATATGAGAAAATACTCAATGATGTAAGCCAAAATACGAGAGTCGATCGCCTAAAATTTATATTCACTTGTTTAGCACCTAAAACTACACTTTTAATCATTGCGCCAGATCCGAATCTTGGCATCTTTTCCACTTGTTAAAAGCATTTTTTCGTCAGCAGAAAGCACTACAGAGTAAATCTCACCGTCATGTTGAGATTCAATCATCTGTTGAATTTCTTTGGATAACCTTCCTGCCAAAGATTTATCAAGAGTTGAGAAAAGCGTCTGGTGAAGCGTCTGTTTAGTTTGATCGCTTGGAAGTCCCGAAGAAATTCTAGTTCGAGTCGAATGATTCCAAACTTCTTCTATAGGTTCGACAAAAGAAAACTCTCTACGATTAGATGCTGATATTTCTCTTCCAAAGCTAAAAACATTTACAAGTTTTCCGTCAGAACTAAAGGAGATTAAACTAATTCCTAATGGTCTCAAACCCTGTACTGAAAATAGCGGTTCACTAATCTCATTGCCAGCTTGAAAATCCCACAAGCGGATTGTGTTAACGCCTCCACTAGCTAGAATTTTCCCATCTGGACTGAATGCTAAAGGATATGGTCTCCCCAGCGTTAGGTGATTTCCATACAGATTTTTTTCACCTTTTTCTGCATCAGTCAAAATATCTATTGTGTAAACTAGACGAGGATTTTTCCACTCAGTAATTAGAGATTTTTTTGTTTCTTGTTGAGGCGATTTCTCAGTATTTCCCAGTTTGGCGGTTTCTGCTTGTGTGTCAACTGGGATAAAGGCGATCGCTAATAGACAAACTACTAATCCCCCCTTTTGTAGTAGTGGGAAGATATTCAACAATGAAATATGGGATAGGAGAGATGATCGCGCAAAAATCATTTTTTATTATTTTCATTAAATAATGCTAGTGAAATGATTGAAGGTGGGCAATGCCCACCTTCAATCATTTCACTATTGCAAGTCAAACTATTATTGAAGATTGACTAACTAGATTGATTGAAGCCTGATTAACTAATCCTTTCCTAGCTAACCTTGATTGGAAACTCCCGTCAAGGTTAATCAATAGTTTCTGCATATGCGGTCTGGATTATAGAAGAACTAATGCAGAGGCAATGCCCAATAATTGAGAACTATTAGATTTCATCCATTCTAAAATCTGACTACCTCCTGCATTTTGATGAACAATAGCAATGCTGGCAGCCCTCCTAAAATATCTCATAGGGACTTCAACAGAGAAAGGACAAGTTCTATCGGAAGGTCCTGACTGATCCCATCGACCGGCAACACCGCACTGAGTTGGAGCAGAAACATGAAGCCAAGTTCCATTTCTATCAAACAATATGATTCCTACAGTACCATGAGCACCTTGCAGTTTATTGTTAGTCCATGAATGGGTACCTCCTGAAATAGTTCCATCACTAAATACAGTTACACTAGTTTGCATGTATACTCCATCAGCAACCTGATCAGTCCCAGAATTGACTGTTGCGACAACTGCTTGGGCAATTATTGTTTGAGAGTAAGAAGTATATAAACTTGACTCTTTGTTGTCATTCAAAGATTTAGCAAGAAGAGAGTTACTGCCAATAACTGTACAAACTGATAGACTAACTAGAATTGGTAAAAATCTAAATCTCAAAAACATAAGTTACCCTTATTTTCTGTACTGGACTTTTTCTGAGTACCTCAATATAGTAAAAAAGCTTTAATTAAAGTAGTTCAATTTAGTTATTCTTTTGGTTCAATTTAGCTCATTTAAATTTATCCAATCCAAAAAAACTCTTAGTTTAACTATTATTAATTGATCTCGAAAAAATAATTAAGATAATCGCTATTTTAAAATATTCGTGTATTTTAAAAAGCCTTATCTGGTTATATTGGAATTACTAGGCAAATAAAAAATTAAATCATTCTGTTCAAATAATCATGAAATTCAAATAATTACTGATAACATGACTTGACAGGTAGCTTACACCCTTCTTATCCAAGAGTTAGCTCTATAGATGTACGACAATACCTGCAAATTCTTAGTCGAAAACTTTCCCACAGACTTCGCGACATGGCTTTTGGGTAAACCCATAGAGTTAGCCAAACTCGAACCATCAGAACTTGCAAGCGATCCGATCCGTGCTGACTCTGTGATCCTTTTAGAATCAACAGAAATTATCGTCCATCTCGAATTTCAGACCAAAACCGATGACACAATGACGTATCGGATGGCGAACTATTGGCTGAGACTTTACGGCAAATATCCCAACCGAGAAATTCATCAAACTGTAATTTATTTAAAGCCAACTAACTCACCCCTTGCTTACCAAACTAGCTTTAACTCCACAAAACTCAATCATGAATTTAACGTCATCCGTCTCTGGGAGCAGCCCACCGAAACCTTTCAACAGTATCAAGGACTCTTACCCCTAGCAGTTTTAACTAAAACAACCAATCCAGAGGCAACATTGCGAGACATTACCAAACTCATTGACAAGATTGAGGATAAAAAAGTAAAAAGTGATGTCGCTGCGGCTACGTCAATTATTTCTGGGTTAGCATTAAACAAGGAAATCGTGCAAAGATTACTCAGGAGTGAAATCATGAAAGAGTCAGTAATTTATCAGGAAATATTACTAGAAGGTTTAGCAGAGGGAGAAGCTAAAGGTTTAGCCAAAGGTTTGGCTAAAGGCGAAGTTAAAGGCAAAGCTGAAGCAACTAACCAGATTGCGATTAATATGCTACGTTCCAATATTTCTCAAGAGATAATTGCTCAAGTTACAGGGCTAAGTCTAAAACAAATTCAAAAATTACAAAAACTCTCTGAAAAACAGGTTCAGCCAGCCAAATCGCCTCGCCGATCACAAAAAAAACTAATTGCTGACAAATAAATCCGCCATGCCCTTAAAAGCGTCAGTTCAAGGCTTAGAAAAAATCCATGAGGCGAGACTCAAAAAATGCTGGAAGCGACAAGATACGCGCTGGTGTCAGGCTGCCACCGTCTCTGTTTCTGGACTCAAGCGCTTTCTGTCTGGTGAAGATATTGGTGATGACTCTTTTATCAGGATTTGTCAAGCTGTCGGGATTGAAAATTGGAAGGAAATTGTAGACAGTAGTGAAGCAATTAAACTTACTCCAAAGAACTCTCGGAAACGCGATCGCCTAAATACCTCAACTAAATCAACAACCAAAATTGATCGCCTAGATCGCACTGCTTTACTTTGTTTACCAAAACAACGACTACCGCACCAAACCAATGAATTTCTAGGACGCAAAAGCGAACTTGAACAACTGCTGCGCGTCATGTCACTAGACTATCGAGCGCCAATTGTTACCGTCAGTGGCATGGGTGGCGTTGGCAAAACTGCCCTTGTACTTCAGGCAGCATACCTATGTTTAGAATATCGATATTTACGCGAGACTAAAGGTAATTTCAAGTTACTGAGTACGCCAGATTTAGAAGTTTTACCACCGCAATTTGAGGCAATTATCTTTGTTTCCGCAAAAGAGAGCAATCTATTGCCCACAGGAATTACGGCAAAGCTCAAACGTCAGGTTAGTTTACTCGATATCTTCCAAGCGATCGCTACTACCCTTAATACGCCTGCAATTACCCAAGCGATTGCCCCCATAGAACAGTTTCAAAAAGTCAAAGAAGCCTTGTCTGCCCAGACTACACTATTGATAATTGATAACCTAGAGACTATAGAAGATAAAGACAAAATCATTAGCTTTCTTAACGACTTACCAAATACAACTAAAGCAATTATCACCAGTCGAGAACAGCAAATTGTTTATGCACCACTGCGTTTAGAAGCCTTAGTAGAAATTGATAGTTTGCAATTAATTCGTCAACAGATTACCGAGAAAGGTGTCAGTCTTAACGATAACGAAATAATACAGCTACATCAACGCCTTGGAGGTCTTCCCATAGCAATGATTTATGCGATTGGTCAACTGGCTAATGGGTTCCCTTTTGCGAGACTAATCGATCCTTCTATCAGATTATTTGCAGATATTGGTAGGTTTTGTTTTGAAACTTCGATTCAATCTATTTCGCAAAGACCTGCCTATCAACTGCTACTAGCGATCGCCTTGTTTCATCAAAGCCCTATGCGTGAGGCGCTAGTTGCTGTAGCAGGATTAGATGCAAGTGATGTAGTTGCTAGTGAAAGTTTAACAAAATTGCAGAGACTATCTTTGATTTTTCAAGAGGGAGAGCGCTATGGAATCTCATCACTTACCCGCGAATACGCCCTACAAGAATTAGAAAAGCAAAGCGAAAGAGAAGTAGAAATGCGCGATCGCTGGATTAATTGGCATTTAGACTTCTCTCAGAAATATGGTGGTAAAGATTGGGGAGATTGGCATTCACAGTATGACTATCTAGAAGCAGAATGGGAAAATCTTGCCTCTGTTCTCGATTGGTGCGCGATTCGCGATCGCTATGCTGATGGACGCGATATTGGGATTAGTCTTGCCTATTACCTCTATCTATATGGTCACTGGGATCGTGGCATGGCAGTTTTAGGATGGGTAGTTGAATCAGGCGAACGGCGGGAAGACTGGCTCACAGTTGTCCAACTAAGAGCGATGAGTGGATGGATCATGCTAATGATGGGACAACTTGACTATGCAGAACATCATTTGTCCTATGGATGGCAACTCAGTAATGACTATGGCACGATGTTTACACGCTGTGAAATTGCTGACAATCTAGCAATTTTGCATATTCGCAAAGGGAATTACACAACTGCACGTCAATGGAATGAGACTTGCGATCACCTCAGATTAGAACTAGAAGATCCCGATCGCACTCGCTTTCAGATTTATGCTTTATCCACCAAAGCCGATCTTTGCTATCAAGAACAAAATTATGCTAAAGCAAAAGAACTCTATCAAAATGCCCTAGATTTAGCCTTAGCGATTCAGTGGCAACGCTATACCAATTACACAAGAGGCTGGTTAGCAGATATCGCCATCATCGAAGGCGATTTCACAAAAGCGGAAAAATTATTAATGACTGGATTTATCGCCGCCGAACGTAATCACGATCGTCAAAGAATTGCCTTTTTTGAGCGCTGCTATGCTCGGCTCGAATTCGCTAAAGGCAATATTGAGCAGGCGCAAGAATGGGGACTTAAAGCAAAGGATGGGTTTGTGCGTTTAGGTATGAGATCGGAAATGATCCAAATGGAAAAATTTCTAGAGATGAGTAATTTTACTCATAAAGAAAGCTAACTAAAAAATCTGACAAAATAACTGAAAAGAGGTACCTTGAATCGGCTTTAATTAGAAATGCGAGCGTCAAAAAAGAATAGGAATTCACGGCATAAACATGGGAATTGCACGGCGACAATTCTTGCAAGCTAGTCTGACCAGTCTGATCGGATGGCAATTTCTTACTCGCGATCGCGTGGCATTTGCTGCCGAGCAATATGTCCGTCAAGCAAATGGACAGCAACGCAAGCGAGCGTTATTAATTGGTATCAATCAATACGAAGCAAAAGAAGATAGTAACGCAGGATGGCTCCCTTTACAGGGCTGTATCAATGATGTGGAATTACAAAAGGAATTATTGATATATCGCTTTGGATTTGCCCCACAGGATATAGTCACTTTGACCGATCTAGAAGCTACCCGCAATAATATTAGTAACGCTATTTCCGAACATTTAGTCGCGCAAACCCTACCCGATGACTTGGTAATCATTCACTTTAGCGGTCATGGTTCGCGTCTGGGAAATTACAATACCCTCGTCCCCGTTGATAGCGGCTTGCCACAAAATCTCGAAAATTTGCAGGATATTACGGAACAGGAATGGCAGGGTTGGCTACAGGCGATCGCCACTGATCGCCTGTTAAGCATTGTCGATGCAGGTTTCTATTATCCAAATATGTCCGAACTTGGCAATTTCCGTTTGCGATCGCGAATCGGATTAAAAAACTGGCAACCAGAAATAGAAAAGACGGAAAAGCCCACCCTCCTGTCCCCCGAACCGAAGGGTACCAATTTACGGGCCGCATCAGGCGAAATGCTTTGCGCCGATGCCCAATGGTCAGGCTTTAGTAGCGGTGCATTTACCTATGCTTTGGTACAACAACTCTGGCAGATCGTTCCCGCCACCACAGTCCATGTCGTGATGAGTGATCTCGCTACTACCCTCGATCGCCGCGCGCTACACAACGATAACCTCAGTATCGATAAGCAGGTTGCCGCTATGTGGGGAATTGACGCAAGCAAACAGAAAGCGATCCCCAAAACGACCTTCGCCGAGATGTTACCAATTCCCGAATTTGGCTCTGATGGGGTGATTACCAACGTCACGAGCGATCGCCACACCGCCGAAGTCTATCTTGCAGGTTTACCGATTGCCGTTTTGAGCAATTATGAAGTTGGTTCGATCTTGAATGTGATGGCATCGTCCATCATTCCCAATCCAATAAATGAAAAATCAAATAACAAATTAAATAACAAATCAAATAATGACGATAATGCCGTTACAGATTCTGCTCCCAAGAGACTGCCAATCATCGCGCCCAATCCTCAAGCAACTGTTCAACTTAAATCACGCAATGGATTTAACGGCAAAGTTGAAATTTTAAGCGATCGCAATAACAATCAACCACTGGAAACAGGGCAATTGCTCCAAGAGGTCATGCGTGCAATTTCCCATAATGTCAAATTAGCGATCGCCCTTGATAATGGCTTGAGCAAAATTGAACGGGTTGATGCTACTAGTTCCTTCTCCACCTTACCCAATATGTTTGGGGTAAACGCAAACGAACAATGCGCTGATTGTCTCTTTGGTGTCCAATCCGCAAGCTATGGCTTATTTACCGTTGGGCATACGCCAATCCTCGGTTCCTTCGGCTCCGTCGGTGAGTCCGTAGGAGTCGCGATTAAGCGTTTACAGCCCTTTCTCGAAAGCCTCCTCGCGGCAAAACTGATTCGCGTTACAGAAAATCAAGCATCGACCCATCTCGAGGCTCGTGTTACCCTCAAGGCAACCATTGGTGTCGATGAGCGCTTAGCGATCCTCGCTAGCAAATCGGCTGCGCGGGCTGCTCTCATTACTAAAAATCCTATTAGCAACTCCGTTCGCACCAAACCCATTAACATTGGCGATCGCCTCGAATGCCAAATTGAAAACTTTAGCGAATATCCTTTATATACAAGAATTTTTTGCCTCGATCCGCGCAGTAGGATTCTCACCCCTAACTTTTCCACGCCTCCTTACGCTAGCGATGGCATTATTGCCCCATCGGAAACCCTAACCATCCCCAATCCCAAATTACCAATGAGTTGGGCCATCTCCGCACCGAAGGGTATGGTGGATGTCTATGTAGTAATCAGCCGATCGCCCCTTCTACAAGTGGCAAAGATTTTAGAAACATCCCAGCGCCAAGCCTCCTCTCTCAGTGGCTTGATTGCGCTTCCCAACCCATTACAAGTCGCTCAGGCTCTACTCGAAGATCTCGATCGCGCAGGAAAGCCATCGGACTTGGGGAACTTCGGCAATATCAGCAATACATGGATGCTCGATGTCCAGCAATGGGCAACTTTCAATTTCAGTTATCAAGTCGCCTAATTTATCGCTGGAGCCAAATGTATTACCCAACAAAATCAAAAATTGCTTCTCTACCTGCGGATACAGACGGCTATCCCTACGTTCTCGCTCTAGTAACCTTAAGCCAACATTTCTATAATGACTTTAGTAACAAATTGTAAATAAAAAAAATGGCTGTTAAAAAAGAAGATCCCAAGCGATCGCGGGCAAGACTGATTGGCAATGTCCTATTGCTGATCGGTGCAGGATTGCTCATAATAAACATCTTTTTACCAAATCTATTTGCCCCACCAGTGGCGCGAGTTCCCTATAGTCTCTTTGTCCATGAAATCGAAGAAGGACATGTAGCAAGGGTATATATCGGACAAGACCAAATCACCTATCAATTAAAAGGTGTCACCCCTGACATCCCTGGCGATGTCATCTCCACCACCCCAATTTTTGACTTAAATTTGCCTGAGCGACTTGAAAAGAGTGGGGTCGAATTTGCCGCCGCACCTGTCCAGAAATCAGGCTGGTTCGGGACATTACTTAGCTGGGTAATTCCCCCCTTAATTTTTGTCGGTATCTTCCAACTCTTCAGCCGTAACGGTGGCGGTGGCGCTCCTGGTGGCTTGCAAATTGGCAAGAGCAAGGCAAAGGTCTATGTCGAGGGTGAAGCAACTAAAACCATGTTTGCCGATGTGGCTGGTGTTGATGAAGCCAAGCAAGAACTTCAAGAAATTGTGCAGTTCCTGAAAACTCCTGAGAAATACACCAAAATCGGTGCAAAGATTCCTAAAGGCGTATTGCTAGTAGGCCCTCCTGGAACTGGTAAAACTCTGCTTGCTAAAGCTGTAGCAGGTGAAGCAGGTGTTCCCTTCTTCAGTATCTCTGGTTCCGAATTTGTGGAACTCTTTGTTGGTGTTGGTTCTTCCCGCGTCCGCGATTTGTTCGAGCAAGCCAAGAAACAATCGCCTTGTATCATCTTTATCGATGAACTTGATGCGATCGGTAAGGCGCGTTCTAGCGGCGGTATGTACGGCGGTAACGACGAACGCGAACAGACTCTCAACCAATTGCTTACGGAAATGGATGGTTTTGGAGTAGATGGAACGACAGTAATCGTGCTTGCTGCAACTAATCGTCCTGAAACCCTCGACCAAGCCCTATTACGTCCAGGTCGTTTCGATCGCCAAGTTTTAGTTGATCGCCCTGACAAGAGCGGACGCTTAGCAATTCTCAAAATCCATGCTGCGAAAGTCACCCTCGACAAGAGTGTTGACCTAGAAACGATCGCCACACGTACTTCTGGTTTTGCGGGGGCTGACCTTGCTAACCTCGTAAATGAGGCTGCTCTCCTTGCGGCTCGTGCTGGACGCGAAACGGTCTTACTTGAAGATTTTGCCGAGGCGGTAGAACGTGTAGTTGCGGGGCTAGAAAAGAAGAGTCGCGTTCTTAATGAGAACGAGAAACGGATCGTCGCCTATCACGAAGTTGGTCATGCTCTCGTCGGAGCGCTTAACTCCAGTAGCGGCAAAGTTGAGAAAATCTCAATCGTGCCTCGCGGTATGGCAGCTCTCGGCTACACCTTGCAATTACCAACGGAAGATCGCTTCCTGTTAAGCAAAGAAGAAATCGAATCCCAAATTGCGACTCTCCTCGGTGGAAGATCGGCAGAGGAAATTATCTTTGGTAGCATTACCACTGGCGCATCGAACGATCTCCAACGGGCTACGGAACTCGCAGATAAGATGGTAACTAGCTACGGTATGAGTGAAGTTTTAGGTCCCCTTGCCTACCAAAAGCAACAAAATCAATTCCTCGGTGGTATGGAGATGGCCCGCAATGTCAGCCCTGCGACTTCGGAAGCGATCGACAAAGAAATCAAAGCGATCGTCGAGAATGCCCATGCGAAGGCACTAGCGATTCTCAATGCAAATCGCGATCTGCTAGAGTCCATCTCTGAGAAGCTCTTAGAAACGGAAGTGATCGAAGGAGAATTCCTCACTGGTTTACTAGCCCAAGTTAAACCCGCTGAAGTTAACGTATAGTAATCTCTTTAATACCAATTCCCAAAATGGCAGCGCCATTTTGGGAATCTCAAAACCTGGTAGTCCTAAAAAGGAAAGGATGAGGGAAAATATCTAGATGGTTGTTACAGATTAAAGCAATGTCAGAGTCAAGTCCATCAAGTCCATCATGTCCATCCTGCCAGTCCGTATCAGTGGTTAAAACGGTAGTACTCGGCATGGCAAACAAAATTATAAATGTCGGGACTGTGGTCGTCAATTTGTAGAAAATCCACAGTGGCAGAGAGTTTCAGAGCGTATCCAAGACACTTATGACCTTTTAGAGAGACTACTGCTAGAAAAAATCCCACTAGCTGGAATAGCTAGAGTCCTCAAGGTCTCAGAGAAATGGTTGCAGAGTTACGTCAATCATAAATATGAAAACGTTCCTCAGCAGGTGGAGGTAGAAACCAAAACCAAAACGCCGTTTGATCGTACAGATGGATGAATTATGGTCTTTGTGGACGACAAAGGCAAT
>NZ_ALWB01000079.1 GCF_000332215.1 Pseudanabaena biceps PCC 7429 | reverse complement strand
CCAAGAGTTGAATGGCGGCGCGAAGCGCCGCCATTCAACTCTTGGGGTTTATTGTAGCTATATTTACGATGCAGGGGAGAAGATAAAGACTGGGCTATTTAATTAGCGATTCGCCAAAAGTGCGAATTACAGGCAATGTATCGGTAAACCAACCGAGTCCCAAACCTCCACCAGCAATCAAGGCTAGGACAAAAAAGTTCCATCCCCGATTATTCATAAAAGCGCGAAGTTCATTTCGAGCCACATACATCAATAATGCCCAAACGATGCTGATACCTAGGGATAGGGCAAACTGTGATTTTTGGAAAAACACAAAAAAGACTGCTGCGATCGCCCATCCAACGGCAACAATCCACTCTACCCCAAAGGCGATCGCGCCAGCAGGAATCCAGATCCGCCAATCTGCCTTGTGAATCGACAGCAACCATCCGTAGACAATATAACCAAATAGGACAAGAGCTAATGATAATAGCGGTAATTTTCGTAAAGAACGCATATTTCGCATCTCCAGACAAAGCGTATTAGTTAGAGCTTATATTACAAAAATGGAACTTCCCCTAGTCCTTGACGCAAAATCTGGGGATTGAGATCGTCGGTAAGATCGACGATGGTCGAGACCTCATAACTGAGATCAGAACCATCATCAACGATGAGATCGACTAATTTATAAAAATAATCGAATAGTTCTATTTTGGAAAGGGTCGAAACATGGCGCTGTTTGCTACCTTTGCCCTGATAGTCCAACTTCAGATTGTCTAGAGCATCTTCTTGCAAATTTGCAGAAGTAGAAATAACGGGATTGCCTAATGCTTCAATTAGTGCTTGCGATACCATGTGATTGGGAACGCGAATGCCCGTGGTTTTGCGTTTTGGATTTAACACCAACTTCGGTACGAGCTTGGTCGCTGGCAAGATAAAAGTAAATGGACCTGGAACCAAACTTTTCATCGTGCGATAATTGGCATTGGAGACATTGGCATATTCCGCAATATTAGAAAGAGAAGAACATAAAAACGTTAGGGGTTTGTCGTTCGACATCTGCTTCAGCTTGCGAACGCTTTCCACTGCTGACTTTGACATCAGATCGCAACCGATCGCAAAGACCGTATCCGTTGGATAGAGCATGATCGCGCCATCGCGCAAAGCATCGACAATCTGGGCGATCGTGCGTGCTTGGGGATTGTCTGGATGCAGTCGGTGGATCGTAGCCATAATTATGTCTCATGTTAAAGCCTCAAGAGGCTTTGTGGAATAACAGAAATTTTTTTTAAATTCTGACTTTGCTAGAATTTTTTTTAAATTCTGGCAAAGTCAGAAAGCTCAAAACATTTTTAGTTATCTAGAAGTAATACCAATTCACGAAAGTGTGACAACACTTTTGTGAATTAAAAACTAAACCTACTAAGGGTTTTCAAGTTAAGAAATGGCGTAGCCATTTCTTAACTTGGTATAACTAGATAACTGTGCTTCTTCTAGAGATATTCTCTATTTAGTAGAGGTTGTAGCACTTCAGGAATTAAAATGCGTCCGTCAGGTTGCTGATAGTTTTCCAGAATTGCGGTCATCGTGCGTCCCACGGCTAGTCCTGAGCCATTGAGCGTATGCACAAATTCAGTTCCCTTCTTACCTTTACTCTTAAAGCGAATATTGGCGCGTCGAGCTTGGAAATCTAGGAAATTAGAACAACTAGAAATTTCGCGATAGGTATTTGCCGCAGGCAGCCATACTTCGAGGTCATAGCATTTGGCGGCACTAAAGCCGATGTCTCCCGTGCAGAGTTCCATTACACGATAGGGAAGCTTTAAGGCTTGGAGAATGGATTCTGCGTCGCGTACTAACTTTTCATGCTCCGCCGCCGAGTTCTCAGGAAGTACAAATTTGACCAGTTCCACTTTGTTGAACTGGTGCAAACGAATTAACCCTCTGGTATCGCGTCCATAGCTTCCTGCTTCGCGACGGAAACAAGGCGTATAGGCACAGTGATGGATGGGGAGATTTTCACCCTCAAGAATTTCATCGCGATAGAGGTTTGTAACGGGAACTTCCGCAGTCGGAATCAACCACAGGTCGTCTTCGGCACATTTAAAGAGATCTTCAGCAAACTTTGGCAATTGTCCCGTGCCTGTCATGCTGGCGGTATTGACAAGTAGGGGCGGTGCAACTTCGGTATAGCCATTAGCGGTGTGGGTATTCAGCATGAACTGAATTAGGGCGCGTTCGAGGGCGGCTCCCGCACCAATGAGATTAACAAAGCGAGTTTGGGCGATCTTAACAGCGCGTTCAAAGTTAAGAATGCCCAGCTTTTCGCCAATTTCCCAATGGGGCAAGATATCGGTACGGCTGGTTTTATATTCATCGCCCCAGCGCCGCACTTCCACATTTTCATCTTCATTCTTGCCGATGGGTGTAGTTTCGCTAGGCAAGTTGGGCAGGGTCATCAAGATCGCATTGCTCTCTTCCCGCAAGGCTTTTTCCTTGGGTTCGAGTTCTGCTAATAATTGTTTGACTTCTAGCGATCGCTCTTTGAGTGCTTGGATTTCTTCGGTAGGGGCACTCGATTTCATTTTGATGCCGACTTGCTTGCCGATGTCGTTGTTTTCGGCTTGCAAATGCGATCGCTGAGTTTCGAGTCCGCGAACTTCCTGCTCTAGTTCGACCAATTTACTAATGTCGTAACCTTTGCCTCGGCTGTTGAGGCGAGCTTGTACCTGTTCGGGCTGCGATCGCACGAGCTTAATGTCTAACACGGACTTTTATTTAACCTAAACGCATTCAAAGCATCATAACTCAATGCATTACCGTTAAGGCGATCGTTAATTTTTAATTCCTATAATACCAAGGGAAGAAATGGCATAGCCATTTCTTCCCTTGAAAACCCTTACAAGGTTTGGGACTATTTAATTAAAGTACCAAATATAAAACCAGAATCGGTGGCGCGGCGGAGCTGCGCCACCGATTCTGGTAAATCTGGATTGGCATCTTATTTTCTCGCAAGTCCCTTTAGTTTTTAATTCACAAATTTAATTCACAAATTTAATTCACAAATTTAATTCACAAATTTAATTCACAAAAGTGTTGTCACACTTTTGTGAATTGGTATTAAAGCTTGTGATAAAGGAGCCTGTGATAAAATCGTTTATGTAGGCTCAACTCCGCACTGAGAACTATGAATGCTTTAACGATCAGCCTAGAGTCTGTAATCGATCTTACTGACGAACAGTTTTTTCAACTTTGCCGCAAAAATAGCGACCTCAGATTCGAGCGAAATGCTCAAGGAGATATTACAGTCATGGCTCCCGCAGGTAGCGAAACAAGCGCCCGTAACTCTGATTTAAATGCCGATCTCGTATTTTGGAATCGACATAAAAAGTTAGGTATAGTCTTTGATTCTTCTGGGGGATTTAAACTTCCGAATGGGAGCGATCGCTCGCCTGATGCTTCATGGATCTTGAAAGAGCGTTGGGAAGCATTAACGACCGAACAACAGGCAAAGTTCGCTCCCATTTGTCCAGATTTTGTAGTTGAATTGATGTCGCCTAGCGATAATTTGAAGGTCACACAAGCGAAGATGCAGGAATATCAGGATAATGGGGCAAGGCTGGGCTGGCTGATTAATCGTAAAGATCGGGAAGTAGAAGTTTATCGCCTTGGCAAGCCTAAGGAGGTTTTACAAAATCCGATTTCACTCTCTGGGGAAGATGTATTGCCTGAGTTCGTTTTGAGCCTTGCGGAAATTTGGTAAGAAGTGAGTAATATGCCCCAATCAACAAACATGAATTCTCCAGATGTTGATTTATCGAAGGTCAAGGTGGAATTTCGAGATGTGAACTTTCGCGTAGGTCGCCGAGATCTCGTGACGCAGGTAAATTTGACAATCAATCAAGGCGAAGCATTGTTATTGTTGGGGCGCAGTGGTAGCGGCAAGACAACAACCTTAAAATTAATTAATCGCTTGCTGATGCCAACTTCAGGGCAGGTTTTAGTCGGCGATCGCTCTACCCTCGAATGGGATGCGATCGCTCTCAGGCGCAAGATTGGCTATGCAATCCAAGAGACAGGTTTATTTCCCCACTTTACGGTGGGAGAGAATGTTGGGCTGGTTCCATCTTTGCTGAAATGGGCTCGCCCGAAACTTGAAGCGAGAGTGGATGAAATGCTTAATTTAGTGGGACTAGAGCCAGAAATATTTGCGCATCGCTATCCCCAACAATTATCTGGCGGTCAACGCCAGCGCGTCGGTATCGCGAGGGCTTTAGCCGCCGATCCGCCGATTCTGTTAATGGATGAGCCCTTTGGCGCACTCGACCCAATTACCAGATTGGAATTACAACAACAGTTCCGTTATTTACAAAAGCAATTGGGAAAGACCGTAGTATTTGTCACCCATGATATTCAAGAAGCCTTTTTTCTAGGCACGCGCATTGGTTTGATGCATGAAGGACAACTAGTGGTACTAGGAACTAAAGAAGAATTCCTGCGATCGCCTCATCCCGAAGCCCAAGCATTTATGGCTTGTTTGCCAACTAATTTGTGAAGCAGATATTAATTGTGTCCTCGCTGTATCCCCGCCGAAGGCGGGGACAGGATAAAAAAACTTGGAGATTACCTTGGAGATTACTTAGTTGTTTAACTTTCTAAATCAATATGCCTCAGAGATCTTGCGCCTTAGTGGTGAGCATGTAGTTTTAGTAATCATGGCGATGATCATCGCCATTGCGATCGGTATCCCCTTGGGAATTCTAATTACTCGCCGCCCGAAATTTGCCCCCTTAATTCTAGGAATTGCCAACGCTTTACAGACTATTCCCAGCTTAGCTATTTTTGGCTTTCTCATATCGGTTCCATTTCTCGGTGGCATCGGTAAAACTCCTGCGATCGTGGCGCTAACTCTTTATGCGCTAATGCCCATCATCCACAATACCTATGTTGGGATTCAGAACATCGATCCCGCTGTGCGTGAAGCTGGACGGGGGATGGGAATGACCGATTGGCAATTATTAACTCAGGTGGAACTGCCCCTTGCCACAGGGGTGATTTTAGCGGGCGTGCGGGTGGCGACGGTCATTTCTGTGGGGATTGCCACTATTGCCGCCGCGATTGGCGGTGGTGGATTGGGCGTATTTATTTTTCGGGGCATTTCCACAGTTAACAATCAATTAATTCTTGCAGGGGCTATTCCCGCCGCAATAATGGCGCTAGTTGCTGATTTTGGCTTGGGTTGGCTAGAAAAAAAGATTACCCAGCAGAAGATAAAACAATCCAGATCTAATCGCCGATTGACAATTGTGGGTATGGTGGCGATCGCGATTATTACCGCGATCGCGACGATTCTCCTGCAACAAGCTCCCGCAAAAATTATCATTGGCTCTAAAAATTTTACCGAGCAATTAATCCTCGGTGAGCTATTAGCGCAGCAAATTGAGAACCACACCCACTTACAGGTCGATCGCCGTTTTAATTTGGGCGGAACCTTTGTTTGCCATGAAGCGGTAAAAGCGGGACAAATTTCGGCTTATGTGGAATATACTGGCACAGCCCTGACGGCGGTATTAAAGCGATCGCCCATTACCGATCCTGCGACGGTATATCAACAAGTCAAGCAAAACTACGCTGAAAATTTTCAATTAGAAGTAATGCCGTCCTTGGGTTTTAATAATACCTTTGCGATTACAATTCGCGGTGAAGATGCAAAGCGCCTCAATCTCAAAACAATATCTGACGCAGCTCAATATACTCCCCAATGGCAAGCAGGCTTTGGTTATGAGTTTTTAGAAAGAGCCGATGGCTATGCTGGGTTAGCCAAAACCTACGGTTTAAAGTTTGACAAGCCGCCGCAGCAGATGGAAATCGGTTTAATGTATCAAGCCCTAGCTCAGAAGAAGGTTGATCTCATTGCAGGAAATTCCACTGATGGTCTGATTCCAGTTTTAAATTTATTTGTTTTGGAAGATGATAAAAAATATTTCCCGCCCTATGAAGCTGTGCCCATTGTCAATCAGGCTGTTTTACAGAAATATCCAGAAGTACGCGTTGCGATCGCTCAATTAACAGGTTTAGTTTCTAACGAAGATATGCAAAAGATGAATTATCAAGTCGATAGTCAGGCGATACCCGTCGAAACCGTTGTGAAGAATTGGCTGAGGTCTAAGCTGCCTATTAAGTAATACCAAGTTAAGAAATGGCGTAGCCATTTCTTAACTTGTGTATAGTGTAATCCTTGCTTAGGCTATCAAAACCCAAAGATGAGTAGCAGCGCGAAGCGCTGCTACTCATCTTTGGGTTTTGATTTGTCATAAAAAGGAATCGCTAAGGAGAAAGTTATTCTATACTCGAAGTTCTAGAGTGTGGGTTTAGAACTTGTCACAAAATTATTTAGATTTAACTCATCAATTGCGAAGCCAGCTCGAAATATTGCAAACGGCGATCGCCTCACAGCTAGAACCATCTCCGACCAAGGTCAAAGAATGGATGCGATCGTATGGTGAAATCCAAAGTTTTTTTCAGACCCAAATTATCAATACCGCATTAGAAATATCGCCGCAAAATTTATCTTTGCAGGTGGAAATTGACAAACAACTCAAAATGCTCGGTGCAGACTTAAATCTGTTGCAAACTGCACGCAACCCCATCACATGGCAAAAGCGCCACCAACAAGCAGGCGATCGCTTTGTTTTACTAAAACGTTATTGTGAAATGTCTTCCGAATAAAGTCTTCTGAATAAAAGCGACTCTTGCCATCGCTTAAGCGCGAAGCTTTTTGCGGTAGACTCTTAGAATATCTAATACATTTTAAGATTAACATAGTAAAAACTCTATAGTAGAATCAATGATCCTAGAAACAGCTTGGGTGCTTCCTTGCTATGGTCTGTTGGGGGCAGGGCTGACACTGCCTTGGTCGCTAAGGATAATCCGACGTACGGGACCCCGTCCTGCGGTCTACCTAAACATGATGATGACCGTTCTTGCCCTAGTGCATAGTTGTTGGTTATTAACATCGGTTTGGGGACAGCCAGCTCAACATTTTGAGTTTATTTGGTTTCAATCCCTTGATTTAAAAATCGCTTGCTCTTTTGAGGTTTCTGCCATTAGTGCTGGCGCGTCGGTCATGATCGCCACGATGAGCTTAATTTCGCAGGTGTACGGACTGGGATCGCTGGAAACAGATTGGGCGATCGCTAGATTTTGCGCTCTGATTGGCTTTTTTGAAGCGGCGATTACAGGAATTGCCTTTAGCGATTCGTTGTTTTTTAGCTATGCCTTACTAGAGATGCTCACCCTTTCCACCTACTTATTAGTCGGTTTTTGGTATGCTCAGCCGCTAGTAGTAACCGCCGCAAGGGATGCCTTCTGGACTAAGCGTGTAGGCGATTTATTTCTGTTGATGGGCGTAGTGACGCTCGCAAATCTGACCGATAGCTTGAACTTTTCCGATCTCAAGGCTTGGGCTCATGCCCCCCAAACGATCGCCTATTTTGCCGAACACCAACAGTTTGGCACGCTATTGGGATTAGCCCTGATTGCGGGACCGCTTGGGAAATGTGCCCAGTTCCCTCTCCACCTCTGGCTCGATGAAGCGATGGAGGGACCAAACCCTGCTTCGATTTTGCGAAACTCCGTAGTGGTAGGGGCGGGAGCCTATGTACTGATTAAATTTCAGCCTATTTTATCGCTGTTTCCCGTGGCAGCAGAATTGACTGTGGTAATTGGTGCGATTACGGCGATCGGTGCATCCCTAGTGGCGATCGCCCAAATCGATCTCAAACGCGCCCTATCCCATTCGACCAGTGCCTATCTCGGTCTAGTATTTATCGCCGTTGGTATGCAACAGCCTGACCTTGCTTTAGGGTTGCTGTTTAGTCATGGCATTAGCAAATCGCTGCTATTTCTAAGCTCAGGGGCGGTGATGATGACCACCATTACCCAAGATCTCACCGAAATGGGTGGTATTAAAACCCGAATGCCCGCAACCCTTATCGCCTTTATCGTTGGTTCGTTTGGTTTAGTTGCCATGCTCCCCTTTGGTGGTTTTTGGACGCTCTTGCGCTGGGAAGAGACCTTTTGGGCTATCAACCCTTGGCTGATTGCGATCGCCCTATTAGTGAATAGTATTACTGCCTTTGGACTAATGCGGATTTTTGCGCTGGTTTTTCTCGGACAGGTACAGCCCAAAACCCGTCGCGTTCCCGAAGTGGCTTGGCAGGTTGCGATTCCCCTCGTCTCCCTAACGATCATTACTTTGCTCGTACCGATTCTACTTCCCTCATGGCACTTTGTTGATATTGACTTAAATACTGCCAATGTCTGGGAAACCATCCTCCTATCAGCTTCAGGATTTATGGGCTTTGGTATCGGTGCATATATCTATATCAAACCCTACGAGACTGGGAGTTCGGTACCGATGCCACCCAAGATTACCCGTAATGCTTGGAAAGCCGTGCAGGATTTACTTGCCTACGATCTTTACGTGCAAGCAATCTATAAATATACGGTAGTTTTGATTGTTGGTGGTGGTTCCAAGGTTTTGGCTTGGGTTGATCGCTATTTAGTTGATGGTTCCGTTAACTTTTTGGGCTTTGCCTCAATATTTAGTGGTGAGAGCCTCAAATATACAGTTACAGGTCGATTGCAGCAGTACGTCTTAACTATTGTGGTGGGTCTAATTCTGATTGGATTTGCGGCTTTTTATGGTCTGAATTAATTGCGAAGCGCCTAGGGCGCTTCACAATTAATTTTTTTAATTATTTTTAATTACTTTAATTACTATTTAAAACTACTTAAGTTAAATATGCTTAGTACATTAGTTTGGGTGCCGATCGCAGGTGCGCTCCTTATCGTTTTCTTGGGAGCCTTCCTCGATTCTCAACAATTGCGCCGAATATCCTTGGGCATTGCGATCGCCACATTTGGCTGGTCGATATTTTTGCTAACCAAATTCGATCTCAGCCTCGCGACGATTCAATTAGGCGAATCCCTAGCTTGGTTAGACCCGATCGGACTCACCTATCGACTGGGCGTAGATGGTTTATCATTCCCCCTCGTTCTACTCAATGGTTTGCTTCTGAGTATCGCCATTTACATTAGTAATGATATCCAGCGTCCTCGGCTCTATTTCCCCCTCCTATTACTGCTCGGTGGTGGCGTAAATGGAGCCTTCCTTGCCCAAAATCTACTCCTTTTCTTCCTCTTCTTTGAAGTGGAACTCATTCCCCTTTATTTATTAATCGCGATCTGGGGTGGGGAAAAGCGCGGCTATGCTGCTACTAAATTTTTAATTTATACCGCAATCTCAGGCGTACTGATTTTAGCAGCCTTCTTTGGCATGGCAATTTTTGGCAGTGGCGATACCAATGCCTTTACCTTTAACTATCAAGACTTAAATCTGGAAGGAGCTTCCAAAAACGTCAAGGGGATTTTGCTCATTCTGCTGTTGCTTGGCTTTGGCATCAAAATCCCGATCGTGCCATTACATACATGGTTGCCCGATGCCCATGTCGAGGCTTCAACCCCAGTTTCGACATTATTAGCAGGTGTTTTGTTAAAGCTAGGAACCTATGGATTGTTGCGATTTGGCTTGGGTTTACTCCCCGATGCATGGCAGGCGATCGCGCCATTTTTGGCGATCTGGGCAGTGGTGAGCGTAATTTACGGATGCCTTACCGCGATTAACCAAACCGACATGAAAAAAATGGTTGCCTACAGTTCTGTAGGTCATATGGGCTATATCCTGCTCGCCCTATCTGCGGCTACCCCTCTCGCGTTGGTTGGCGCGACCTTCCAAATGGTCAGTCATGGTCTAATTTCGGCATTGCTATTTATTTTAGTAGGCATTGTTTACAAGAAAACTGGAACCCGCGATATTAACTCCCTTAATGGGTTGCTCAATCCCGAACGGGGTTTGCCGATTACGGGCTCGCTCATGATTTTGGCGGCGATGGCGAGTGCAGGTACGCCAGGAATGGTGGGATTTATTGCAGAATTTGTAATTTTTCGGAGCAGTTATGCGGTTTTCCCCTTCCAAACTCTGCTTTGTATGATTGGAACAGGGCTAACTGCGGTCTATTTCTTAATCATGATCGATCGCGTATTTTTCGGTCGTCTTGCTGTCGAAAAATTTAAAGATCGTCCACCGATCAATAGTTTTCCCTTTGCCAAGTGGCAAGAAAAATTCCCTGCGATCGCCCTTGCGCTGATTATTGTTTTCTTTGGACTGATCCCCAACTTTGCGACGCAGATGATCGAGATCTCCGCCGATGCGATCGCCCCCAATCGGACTAAGCCAAATCAAATTGCCCTAGTACAATCCCTAACAGTGCCTTAGACTAATTGAGTATTATCCCCAACTTGCTTTATGGCTTCCCCAGTTTCCCCCCTTCATCAGTCTGAATTTGCGCAAAGGCTAAAAAAATGGCTTTTAGCTGGTAGCTACCAGCATCCTGATACTGATGGGGAGCCTCCCCAAAAGCCTAGCGATAAACATGGTGATAAACATGCTTGGTGGCAGGTGATGTGTTTGACGGGGGTGGACTATTTCTCTACCCTCGGTTATCAGCCAGGCATTGCCGCCCTTGCCGCAGGAGCACTTTCGCCAATAGCAACATTGATTTTGCTATTGTTGACCCTCTTTGGTGCGTTGCCCATCTATCGCAAGGTAGCCGCAACTAGTCCCCATGGTGAGGGTTCGCTTGCCATGCTCGAACGCTTGCTACCTTGGTGGCAAGGTAAGCTTTTAGTCCTCTGCTTACTCGGTTTTGTGGCTACGGATTTTATTATTACGATTACCCTATCTGCTGCCGATGCGACTGCTCATATTGTGGAGAATCCCCTCGTACCAGCTTTCTTTCACGGACAGATGGTGCCAATTACGCTGATACTAGTTGCCTTACTCGGAGCTGTATTTCTCAAGGGCTTTCGGGAGGCGATCGGTATTGCTGTCTTACTAGTAGTTGTCTATCTACTGCTTAACCTTGTCATCATATGTTTTGGGCTGCAAAATATTTCGACCCATCCTGCAACGATCGCCAACTGGCAAAAAGCTTTATTCGCAGAACATCAAAGCCCCTTAATGCTATTAGGGATCTCCGTCTTAGTTTTTCCAAAGTTAGCTCTAGGACTATCAGGTTTTGAGACAGGTGTTGCGGTCATGCCCTTGGTGAAGGGTAATAGTGATGATACGGAAGAAGTTCCCACTGGCAGAGTCCGCAATACCTATAAAATGCTGACCAGTGCTGCTTGGATTATGAGTTTTTTCCTGTTAACCAGTAGCGTGGTAACGACTCTATTAATCCCCGCCTCAGAGTTTGCTGTCGGTGGTAAGGCTAATGGTCGCGCCCTTGCTTTTCTTGCCCATCAATTTTTCGGTGATTGGTTTGGCACGATTTATGACATCAGCACCATCTCGATCCTTTGGTTTGCGGGTGCTTCAGCGATGGCGGGCTTGTTAAATATTGTGCCTCGTTATTTACCCCGCTATGGCATGGCTCCTAACTGGACTTTGGCGGTGCGACCTTTAGTTTTGGTCTATACTGCGATCGCCTTTGTCGTTACCTTGATCTTCCAAGCCGATGTCGAAGCCCAAGGGGGAGCCTATGCCACAGGCGTATTGGTACTGATGACTTCTGCGGCTTTTGCCGTAACCTTAGCCTCCTATAAAAGAGGCAAGCGGGGCGAGATTGTTCTATTTAGTACGATTACTCTAGTCTTTATCTACACCACGATCACCAATATTATCGAAAGACCAGAAGGCATTAGAATTGCAGGTACTTTCATTGCCAGTATTGTCGTAACTTCCCTAGTTTCTAGAGTATGGCGTTCTACCGAGTTGCGATCAGATCGCGTAGAGATGGATGAGTTAGCCGAAAGTTTCATCCAAACTACCGCTGAACGTACGGTGCGAGTTATTGCCCATCGTCCCAACCGAGGAGACGATGGCGAATATTGCCAAAAAGAAACCGATACTCGCCAAGAACACCATTTACCTGTGGACGATCCCTTGATTTTCCTTGAGATTCAAGTTTCCGATCCCTCAGAGTTTGCAGGTACAATTCGTATTGAAGGGCATCAGGTAGGCAACTATCGCATCTTGCGATCGCGCGGCGCGGCAGTTCCCAATACGATCGCCGCAATATTATCGGATATTCGCGAGCGCACCCATAAATTACCCCATGCCTACTTTGGTTGGGCGGAGGGAAACCCCCTTCAATACTTGATGCGGTTTATCCTATTTGGAGAAGGTGATATCGCGATCGTCACTCGCGAAGTGTTGCGCACCGTCGAGAAAGACCCTAAAAAACGACCAGGGATTCATGTCGGTGGCTAGCAATTTGTAGGAACCAAAATAATTTTGCGATACAATGGAAAGCTATCTGAACTTATAGCTATAGCCAATAATGTTAGGACAAGTATCAAACCCAATAGAGAGTTGCGGCGCTTTGCGCCGCAACTCTCTATTGGGTTTGATGTCCTGACTTGAGTAACTATAGCTATATCCAAATTTGTCAATAAGTCTAGGATCGTAAGCTCTGAATAACTTTACCTTTAAATTAGTTTGTCAATGTGGCAGCACCGATGCCAGAGTTGGGGAATTCCATACCCCCCATGGAGTCGTGCATACCCCAAGATTTATGCCCGTTGGTACATTGGCAAATGTAAAAACCGTTACCCCTGCCCAACTCAAGGAATGTAAGGCAGAAATGATCTTAGCCAATACCTATCACCTCCATCTACAACCAGGAGAAGATATTGTGGCTGAGGCAGGTGGCTTACATAAATTCATGAATTGGGATGGACCTATCCTGACAGATTCGGGTGGTTTTCAAGTTTTCAGTCTCAGCGAAATTCGTTCCATTAGTGAAAATGGAGTCCAGTTCCGATCGCCCCGTGACGGCAATACGATCAATCTCACGCCAGAGAAATCAATCCAAATCCAGAATCAACTAGGGGCAGATGTGATCATGGCCTTTGACGAATGTGCCCCCTATCCTGCCACTTACGAAGCCGTCAAGCTCGCGGGACAGCGCACGACTCGCTGGCTGGAGCGTTGCATCAAAGCTCATGATCGCAAGGACGATCAAGCATTATTTGGCATTGTGCAGGGGGGCGTTTTTTTGGACTTGCGCCAACAATCTGCCAGAGAACTGATTGAATTCGACCTGCCTGGCTATGCGATCGGCGGTGTAAGCGTTGGCGAGCCCCCTGAATTAATCGAAAAAATCGTTAAGGCAACCACGCCTCTCCTTCCAGCCGATAAACCTCGCTATCTGATGGGTGTCGGAACCTATAAAGAAATGGCTCAAGCCGTTGCCGCAGGAATCGATCTGTTTGACTGTGTAATTCCTACGCGTTTTGCGCGGCACAGTGTCGCTCTAGTCAGAGGCGAACGCTGGAATCTCAAAAACCAAAAGTTTAAACGTGACTTCACTCCCATCGATCGCGAATGTAACTGCTACGCCTGCCAGAATTTTTCACGAGCCTATATTAGCCATCTCGTGCGATCGCAAGAAATCCTCGGTTACACATTACTATCAATTCATAACATTACCGAATTAATCCGCTTTACCCAGCAAATGCGCCAAGCAATTATCGAAAATTGCTTTGTCGAAAAATTTGGGCATTATCTTGTCGAAGATTCCCCTGCTCATGCTGACAAGGTAGGTCATTAATAATGCTGCGACTCTCCCTATATCTATTCCTTTGGGGCATGACATTAGCGATCGCGATATTTGCGGGGCAAAACACCTATCTCGTGAATTTAAAACTTTTTTCCTTACAATCAATTAAATTACCCTTAGGAGTAGTTCTAGTTTTCTCGACTGGCTTAGGCGCAACATTTGTCAGTCTCTGGCAGAACTCATTCAACTTCCATCCGCCAGAAGTGCCGAAATTTTCTGGCTTTACCTCCCCTAATTACCCCTCAAATAATCAATCCCCAAAATCAGCAGTTAAACAAGAAGCTAAACAAGAAGTTAAAAGGGAAGTTAAAAAGGATATTTCGAGAACTGCTAAAAAGCAAAGAGACGATTTTGACGATGACTGGGATGACGATTGGGGATAGATTGTATCTACTAATACATTTACTGGACTTCAATTTTGTTAACTTTTAATCCATAGGTTTTAGCTAATATAAACAAGTTTTGTGATCACAGAGTTCTCATAATATTTAATCACTATCAATTATTCTCATTTAATAATTCGTTCTTGATTAACTATTTCTGCTGATCATGTTGTTTGTCATAATAGCGAGGCATATTTCTTTAATGGTGTGAAGGAATGAAAAAGGTCAGTAATATTTCAATTCTATTAGGCTTAAGCCTGTTGGCAACAGCAACAGGGGCAAATGCAGAAACTATCAATCAATCCCAAGTTCAGTCAAAGGTTTCATCAGTTCCAACTTTACAGTCTTCATTGCCTGTTAATGAAGTAAAGCCCAGTGAAGTAAAGCCCAGTGAAGTAAAGATCAGTGAAGCTTCAGTGCCAGCAACGGCAATTCCTGCTACACCTACTACATCATTGCCATCGACAGAAATTAAGCTTGGCGATTCAGCAACTATTCAATCGATTAATGCAGAGCTAAACCGTTCCAAAACTGATGTAGCTCAAAACGTTACTTCCGTATCACAACTAAGTGATGTCAAGCCCACTGATTGGGCATTTACAGCATTACAATCTCTCGTAGAGCGCTATGGATGTATCGCAGGTTATCCCGACCGTACCTTCCGCGGCAAGCAGGCAACCAGTCGTTACGAATTTGCCGCAGGTTTAAATGCCTGTTTAGACAAGATCAATGAAATCATCTCCGCAGGTTTAGCCGATAAGGTCAGTAAAGAAGACCTTGCTACTCTCAAGAAACTGCAAGAAGAATTTGCCGCAGAACTAGCTACTCTTCGCGGTCGCGTTGATGCCCTAGATGCTAAGGTAGCAAAACTAGAAGCCCAACAGTTTTCGACTACTACCAAGCTCAGTGGCTTAGCATTCTTTAACCTTACGGGTGCTTCGTCGGCTACCGTTGCAGGCGCTCCTACCACAGCTAAGCCCAATATCACCTTTAGTGGTTTGGTTTGGTTGACCCTCAATACCTCCTTCACTGGTAAAGATTCATTAGTTACCCAGTTGGCTGTTGGTAACGGTAGCTCTCCCTACAATACCTACGTACCTGGAACTTCTTTTAATACTACAGGTGTTCCATTTACTGATCAAACTGCTGGCGCTAGATCTAACCAGTTTATTTTGCGTGAGTTGTCCTACAGTTTCCCAGTATTTGAAAAGGCAACTCTAGTTGTCGGTCCTCGCGTCAATTTCTACAAATATTTTGATGCCAACCGCTTTATTTATCCTTGGAATACCACATTTACATCAATCAACAGTACATTGTTGACTGATGCCAAACGCGGTGCTGGTGCGGTCTTTATGACTCCATTGGGCAACATGTTTGACTTTAAGGTTGGTTACTTAGCCGATAGTAGAGAATTTGTTGACACCACATCTGCTTCCAATCCCAACGAAGGCTTATTTGGTGGAACCAATAATTTAACGGCTGAAATCGGTTTCAAACCCAGCGATGCTTTCAAGCTCCGACTCATCTACAGTCATGGTAACTTTACTAGAAACTCTGCAACACAAATCGGTGGTACACCCTCTTTCCAAGGTGTTGCGACTGTTGCCTCTGGGGTAAACAATGCCCAGTCCGATGTTTTCGTGGCTAACTTTGATTGGTTAGTTACCAAAGGATTTGGGTTGTTTGGTCGGTATGGTTATGGAACAACTAACATCAACTTAACTGCTGGTGGTTCCGCAAGCGTCAATCAATATACCTTCCAAGTTGGAGCAGCTTTCCCTGATCTATTTAAAGAAGGTGCGCAAGCGATGATTTCCTTTACATTGCCATACAAGTATGGCGACAGCAGTAACGTGATTACTACTGGTAGAGGTAATGATGGAACACAGTACGATCTCGAACTGTCTTACATCTATCCCGTAACCAAGAATATCTCCTTGGTTCCTTCGGCCTACTTCATCTTCAATCCTAACAACTTTAGTACTAATCCAACCGTGTTTGTGGGTAATCTACAAGCGGTATTTAGCTTCTAAATTTAGGGCGTAAACTTCCTAATCCAAAAGGGTGTGCAAAGCACGCCCTTTTGTGTTTTACATAAATATTGCTCGGTAATTCAAGTAGTTAGTAATACATTTGTTACAACTAATGTTTGCTAAGTTCTAGTCCAGTGTAGATTTCTCTTATTACTATTTTTAGTTTTCTAACTCGCGTTACGTTCAATCTTTAAAAGGTGTGAAGGCATGAGTCCGATCTATATTCCCCGTCGCAAATTTATCCGAGGCGCGATCGCTACAGCCGCTTTTGGCGCAACTTCTCAACTATGGGTTGGTTGTACGGAACAAGCTCCTACAAATACCACCACTTCAGCAGGTTCGCCCAGTGCGTCAGGTGCACCAGCGGCAGGACCAATAACTATTGGATTCATTTATGTTGGTCCGAAGGATGACTATGGATATAGTCAAGCTCACTTTGAGGGTGAAACAGCGATCGGTAAATTGCCGAATGTGAAGACGGTCAGTGAGGCTAGTGTTGCGGAGACCGCCACTGTACAAGAAACCATGCTCAGCATGATCAATCAAAACAATGTTTCTGCCCTCTTCCCAACATCCTTTGGATACTTCGATCCGCATATTCTCAAAGTTGCTGCGGCAAATCCCAAGGTGCAGTTCTTCCATTGTGGCGGTATGTATACCGAAGGCAAACATCCCAAGAATATTGGTAGTTACTATGGCTACATCGACGAAGCAGAATATGTCGCAGGTGTGGTTGCAGGACTAACCACAAAATCTGGCAAGTTAGGATTTGTCGCCGCGAAGCCAATTCCTCAAGTAATTCGCAATATCAATAGCTACACCCTTGGCGCGCGCAGTGTTAACCCTAAAGCCACGGTACAGGTTATTTTCACGGGTGATTGGTCGGTTCCCGTTAAGGAAGCTGAAGCCTCGAACAGCATGGTCGATCAAGGCGTGGATGTTTTAACCTGTCACGTTGATAGTCCTAAGGTAGTAATGGAAACTGCCGAAAAACGGAAGATTTTCTGTACTGGCTATCATGCTAATCAATCGAAGCTTGCTCCTAATGGTTATTTAACTGGTGCGGAATGGGATTGGACTAGCGTATATACCCAATACGTAGAATGGTTTAAGGCTGGTAAGTCTGTTACTGATGGAGGCATTCCCCATCTGGTACGTGGTGGTCTGAAGGAGAAATTCTGTAAGGTATCGCCTTTTGGTAGCGCTGTTAGTGCTGCAACTAAGAAAGAAGCCGAGAAGGTCATGGCGAAGTTTATGGATGGCAGCATGGTGATCTATGCTGGTGAAATCAAAGACAACACAGGCAAGGTAGTTATTGCTAAGGATAAGCAGTACAAACAAACCGATCTCTATTTAGAAGAGAAGATGGATTGGTTTGTAGAAGGCGTTATCGGTAGCATCAAAAGCTAAGTCCCATAAACTTTTAAGAAAGACTTACCAAGCAAGCCTTTTTAAAAGTTTATGGGCAAATTATTTATTTGAGAACCAAGTATATGAATATACTCGATCGCTGGCGTTCTAAATCGGAGACGATTCTTATTCCGATTGGGGCGATAATTGCCTCTTTAATTTTTTTCGGTATATTTTGTGCATTCCAAGGAAAGAATCCGATCGAGATTTATGGCACGATCTATAAGTCTGCCTTTGGTAATAGCTTTTCATGGCAGGGAACTCTGATCAGAGCAGCACCGCTAATGCTGACCTCCCTCTGTACGGCATTACCTGCAATGTTGGGGTTGACAGTAATCGGTAACGAAGGCGCGTTGATTGTTGGTGGCTTAGGAGCAATTGCGATTGGTTTGTCTTTAGGATCCTTGCCCCCAGTCATGGTACAGATCGCGATGGCAATGGGTGGCATTATCGCTGGTGGCTTATGGATCGCTTTTGTTGGGGCGATTAAGTACTACCGAGGCGTAAATGAAACTATCAGTAGTTTGTTAATGAACTATATTGCGATCGCCTTGCTCAACACCCTAGTTGAAGGTCCCATGCGCGATCCTTCTAGTCTGAATAAGCCTTCGAGTTTTCCCCTCGCGGCGGTAAATATGCTGCAAAGCATTCCTAACTCGCGGGTGCATTATGGATTGATCTATGGATTGGTAGCCTGTGCGATCGCCTATTTCCTGATTCATCGCACAACTTTTGGTTTCGCAGTTCGTACCGTTGGCGGGAACATCCGTGCTGCTAAAATTGCTGGCTTACCCGTCGGGAAACTCACCCTCATTGTCAGTTTTCTGGGTGGTTCCTGTGCTGGTCTGGCAGGAATGGTAGAGATTGCTGCCATTCATGGTAGCGCTAATGCCTCCTTAAATTCTGATTATGGCTACAGTGGTATTCTGGTTGCCTTTATTGCGAGGCAGAATCCCCTAGTTGCCGTACTGGTTGCTGTTTTAATGGGTGGTATTTTGGCTAGTGGTAGTGCCCTTCAGCGAACCTTTGGACTGCCCGATGCCACGGTTTTGCTTTTCCAAGGTATTGTCTTTTTAGCGATTCTCTTTAGTGAGTCTCTTTACGGTCGTTTAGAATTCTTTAAAGATAGAGAACCCGAAGCTAAGATTGACGCATCTGCCAGCTTAGTTTAGATAGCTAACAATCAAAATTGCGCGTACTGCCCACTACACAGGCGTTACGCGCTTCAAGATTTTTAATTTACTTATGCTTACAGCAATTATCAATCAAACGAACCACAAGGAAATTCTTGAAAGCGTTGCTTTGCAACACTTTCAAGAATTTCCTTGGTTTGGATTTGAGCGCAAAGCGCTGTAATAGCCAAACCACAAGTTTAACAATCTAATCACAAATGCTCGATAGATAAAAAACAATGACAGATGATTCACTAGGTTGGATGAGCGTACCGCTAGCGATCGTGGCAGGGACGCTCCGAGGAAGTGCTCCATTTCTATTTGTCAGCTTAGGTGAGTGCCTCACTGAGAAATCTGGCAAAATTAATCTTGGTCTGGAAGGAACCCTCCTCACTGGAGCGATGACAGCCTACGCTGTCTCCTATCTAACCCAGTCTCCTTGGTTCGGAGTTCTCGTCGCTGGCTTAGCGGGAGTTGGCTTAGGTTTGATTCATGCTTGGTTATCGCAGCGTCCGAGAGTAAGTGATGTTGCCGTTGGCATCGCGATGATTATCTTTGGTAGCGGTATTGCTTTCTTTTTTGGTAAGGCTTTTATTCAACCCAAGGCGATTCCTTTACCCGTTCTTGAGTGGGGTAACTGGAGCAGCTATTCACAGGTGCAATCAGCGCTAAAAGTCAGTCCTTTGCTATTGATTGGGATTGTGATCGCCTTTGTCATGCAGTGGTTCTTTAGTTCGACCCGTTGGGGCTTGTATATTCGGGCTGTGGGCGATAGTCCTAGTGCAGCAAGGGCAATGGGGATATCGGTTGTGGGTGTGCGTACCTGTGCGATCGTGGCAGGGAGTTTCTTGGCTGGGATTGGCGGTGCGAGTTTATCGCTATATTATCCAGGGCTTTGGTCAGAGCGTATTTCTAGCGGACAGGGCTTAATGGCGGTAGCTTTGGTAATTTTTGCGCGATGGCAACCAGTTCAATGCCTCTGGGCTTCCTTGCTATTTGGTGGTGCTCAAGCAATTGGTCCTGCATTGCAAGCGGTGGGCATTACCTCTTACTATTACCTGTTCAACGCTGCACCCTATATTATGACTTTAATTATTACGATCGCCACTTGTTCGCCACGGAGAACATTAACTGGCTCTCCTGGGGCATTAGGGACTAATGAATAATTTTAAAAGCCTTGCTTTGCAAGGCTTTTAAAGTTCTATGGAGTTTGAATCTGACTGGACTATAGCAAAATGAGTGGCGGTGTTTAGCGCCGCCACTTGTCTTTTGGTTTTTATATCCTAAGCAAAACTTTCATTGCTATACAATAGATTTTCTGTTCTGATATCTAAATTCTTTGTCGATTATGGGAAATCAACGACCGATCGCGGTGGATTTATTTGCGGGAGCGGGAGGTATGACATTGGGCTTTGAGCAAGCTGGTTTTGATGTACTTGCTTCCGTGGAGATCGATCCGATTCATTGCGCTACCCATGAGTACAATTTCCCCATGTGGAAAGTAATCTGTGCTAACGTCACAAAAATATCAGGTGATGAGATTCGCCAAAAATCGCAAATAGGCGATCGCGAAGTTGATGTGGTTTTCGGAGGACCACCATGCCAAGGCTTTTCCTTGATGGGTAAACGAGCTTTTGACGATCCGCGCAATGAACTGGTGTCGCACTTTATGCGCATCGTGACGGAACTCAATGCAAAATACTTCGTAATGGAAAATGTCAAAGGGCTGACCGTAGGCAATCACAGGAAATTTTTAGATGAAGTGATTGATAGTTTCGAGCAGAATGGTTACAAAGTCCTACAAAACTATAAAGTGCTTAATGCAGCCCATTTTGGCGTACCCCAACATCGCGAACGACTTTTTTTAATTGGTTGTCGCCAAGATGTGCATCTTCCCAATTACCCCGCCCCAATTACTAAACCTGCCAAGGCAAAACGCATTGCGAAGGAGCTAATTGATTTGCCCAATAGTCCTACGGTCTATGAAGCGATCGCTGATTTACAAGATATTGCGCAACATCCTGCATTGCTGAATCAAGACTTTTGTACGGCTACGATTAGCGGTTCTAGTAAGTATGTAGAACTGATCAATGATTTTGGGAAGGCTAACTTTGGCTATAAACGCAAGCATAATGCCAATATCCTCACTTCGAGCCTGATGTCCAAACATGGAGAGAGTTCAAAATATCGATTTCGGAATACAGCGCAAGGAGAAGTAGAACGCATTAGCCGATTTTATAAACTGGATTTAAATGGAATTAGCAATACTCTGAGGGCGGGAACACCTAGTAATCGAGGAGCTTTTACGGCACCTCGCCCTATCCATCCTAATTCCCCAAGATGCATAACTGTCAGGGAAGCGGCAAGGTTACATAGCTATCCCGATTGGTTCCGTTTTCATAAGACTATTTGGCATGGCTTTAGACAGGTTGGGAACTCCGTTCCGCCCCTATTGGCTAAAGCCGTAGCTTCTCAAATCATGGAGATATTACAGCCTTACCCTGTCATAGGTAAAGATGAATATGTTTTGGGAGAAGATAAACTATTGCAGTTGAATATGACTACAGCCGTTAAATACTACGGAATTAAACCACATACGATCGAACCAAGAACCAAAATTCGATAGTTGCCGACAATGCAGGAGCAATTCATGAATTGCTCCTGTATCGCCTTCTCTGCTTGGGGCTTATACCAGTTTCAAAAAATGGCAACGCCATTTTTTGAATCTCAAAACCTTACGGAACGTGAGTTCGGTATAATTTGAAACGGGGTTTGAGAAAGGGTTTGCATAGCAAACCCTTTCTCAAAGCCCAAAAGTAAAA
>NZ_ALWB01000078.1 GCF_000332215.1 Pseudanabaena biceps PCC 7429 | reverse complement strand
TTTGAGCGCAAAGCGCTGTAATTCACAAAAGTGTTGTCACACTTTCGTGAATTGGTATAAATCCCAAGAAAAGAAGGTTGGCGCTTTGCGCCAACCTTCTTTTCTTGGGATTTAATTTTGTCATAACGCTTGTGGCGACAGCTATACATTAACAATCGTTTTAATAATATAAAAAACAAAAAGCGGCGCATCGCGCCGCCTTTGTTTTTAAATTGTGGAAATTTCTTTTTCTTTTTCGGCAGTGACTTTATCAATATTTTTAACGAACTTTTCCGTTAATTTATCCACTTGCTCTTGTTGGCTTTTAGAATCATCTTCAGAAATTTCTTTTGCCTTTTCTAGCTTCCGCAAAGAATCGATCGCATCGCGACGAATATTACGAATAGCAACTTTACCTTCTTCGGCAAGTTTGGCAACCATTTTCACCAATTCTTTACGGCGATCGGTAGTCAATGGGGGGATATTTAGACGGATGCTAACACCGTCATTATTGGGGGTGAGCCCAATATCTGACTCTGAGATCGCCTTTTCGATCGCCCGCATTGTGGAGCGATCAAAAGGCTGGATTTGTAGAGTGGATGCATCAGGCGAAGAAATATTTGCGAGAGCTTTTAGGTGCGTTTCTGCACCATAATATTCCACGGTAATTCGATCTAACAGCGAAGCATTAGCACGCCCCGTTCGCACAGTATTGAAATTGTGCTGGGTCGCTTCTACAGCTTTCTGCATTCGCGCCTCAACATCAGTTAACTTCACAGGAACCTCCAACATAAGTACCAATCGATTCTCCCATGACGACGCGACGAATGTTACCTGTAACACCAAGATCAAACACAATAATTGGGATGCCATTTTCTTTGCATAGGGCAAAGGCCGTTGCATCCATTACCCGCAAATCATTGATTAGGGCATGGTCAAAGCTGACGGATTGATAGCGTTTGGCAGTGGGGTTCTTCTTGGGGTCGCTGTCGTAAATGCCATCGACTTTAGTTGCTTTGAGGATCACTTCGGCATTAATCTCAGCCCCACGAAGCGCCGCCGTGGTATCAGTCGTGAAATAGGGATTGCCCGAACCAGCCCCAAAAATAACCACCCGATTATTTTCAAGGTGGCGAATTGCGCGACGGCGGATATAGGGTTCCGCGATCTCTTGCATGGCGATCGCGGACATTACTCTTGTGGGGATAGGGTCATCTAGTTGCTCTAAGGCATCTTGCAAAGTAAGAGCATTCATGACCGTGGCAATCATGCCAATATAATCAGCCGTAGCGCGATCCATGCCCTTAGCGGCTCCATTAATACCGCGAAAGATATTGCCGCCACCAACTACGATCGCTACCTCAATTCCATCTTTGACAATTTCGGCAACTTGCAAGGCGATATCTTGGACAACTTCAGGATCGATACCAAAGCTACGATCTCCCATGAGTGCTTCGCCACTCAGTTTTAACAAAATACGTTTATATTTAACGGGTGTAATTTTTGTTGATGCGTTTGTTGTTTCTGGGTTGGTTTCTTGTTTGGTTTCTGTAGTTGCGTTCATGTTTCATTCCTAACTGATTAGTTTCTAGCGCGATCGCTTTTTATTTTTTTCTCTCTCTAGACAAGACGTACCTACATACCGTTACAGTTTCTACGCCAAATGGCTTAACTTATATAATTGCGCTAATCGGTTACATACTCTGTATTGAGATCGACCTCACAATCAACGGGTTGCAGAGAAGCATTTGAGAAATCCGTACAATTTAAGTTTGCTCCATTTAGATTGGTTCTTAGTAAAAATGCACCTTTAAAATTAGCTTTATAGCAATTGGATTTACTAAGATTTGCTCCATCTAGACAGGCTTGACCGAGATAGGACTCAATCAGAAATGCCCCGTTGAGGTCAGCTTCCTTAAGATTGGATGCCGAGAAATTAGCATTACTGAGATTTGCTCCACTGAGATCGGCTCTACACAATAAGGCATCGCTGAGATTGGCTGCATATAAATTTGCACGGGAAAGGTCGGATGTCGAGAGATTGGCATGGCTAAGATTAGCGTCACTAAAGCTCGCCCCACTTAGATTAGCGCCTTCAAGATTTGCTCCGTTTAATTTTGCCCCGTCTAAGTTTGCTCCTTTCAGAAAGGCTTGGGTGAGATTTGCTCCTTCTAGGTTAGCTCCGACCAAAGACACACAACTTAAATTAGCTCCAGTCAAGTCAGAATTAGCGAGACTCACAGCATTGAGATTTGCACCAGTTAAGTCAGCATCCCTTAGGCTAGCTCGTTCTAACCTAGCACCATGCAAATCAGCCTTAATCAGACTAGCACCATTTAGATCCGCCTCGCAGAGATTGGCATCACTCACACTTGCGCGGTAGAGGACGCTGGCATTTAGATTTGCACCATATAAATTAGCTTCGTTTAAGGTGGCACAGGATAGGTTAGCTTCGTTCAGATTGGCATTGGCAAGATCGATCGCCGTTAAACCTAGCCCGCTCAGATTTTCACCACTAAGATCAATATCACTAAAATCTCGAAAGCCTTGATTGTAGCGATCGATGAGTTCTCTAGCTTTCATTTTTACTTATCCGTAGGCAAAATTGCACCTGTCATATTTGCACCATCCAAATTAGTCCATAGCATGAAAGCTCCTCTCAAATTAGTCCACAGCATAAAAGCTCCCTTGAGGTTTGCACCTGTCAAGCTAGCTCTTGTCAGACTGGCCCGGTTGAGATTAGCTCGATTTAGACTAGCTCCATTGAGTACGGCTTCATCCAGATTTGCGCCCGTGAGATTGGCTTCGTTCAAAATCGCATTATGCAAATTGGTACGGATTAAGTAAGAGCCCCGCAGATCGACATTGCTTAAATCGGCTCCACTTAAATTGGCTCCCATCAAATTTGCACCGCTTAAATTCGCGCCACTGAGATTTGCATTAGAGAGATTTACGCCATTAAGATTTGCCCCACTGAGGTTGGACTTCATCAAGAATGCACCCGTGAGATTTGTCCAGCTTAGATCGGCTTCAGCCAGATTAGTTTCGTTCAAATTTGCCCAACTCAGATCGGAACCCACTAAGTTCGTTTTTTCTAAATTTGTCCCTAGCAAATTTGCCCAACTTAAGTTGGCGCGACTTAAGGAAACACCGCTCAAATTTGCATAAACAAGATCGACGGCATTCAAATTGGCTGCATTGAGAATCGCGCCAGCGAGATCGACCCCCTGCAATTCTGCACCCGTGAGATTGGCTTCTGTAAGATCGACATTCATCAA
Source organism: Pseudanabaena biceps PCC 7429 (assembly GCF_000332215.1). Classification (GTDB taxonomy): domain Bacteria; phylum Cyanobacteriota; class Cyanobacteriia; order Pseudanabaenales; family Pseudanabaenaceae; genus Pseudanabaena; species Pseudanabaena biceps. Next base: position 18,287 of record NZ_ALWB01000078.1, on the reverse strand, counting down.
ACAGGCTTGACTCAAATTCGCCCCACTGAGATTTGCCTTGATCATCAGTGCGCCCGTAAAGTCTGAGTCACTGAGATCGGCTCCCAATAAATTGGACTCAATGAAGAAAGTGCCATTTAGTTTCGCTCGACTCAGGTTCGCTCCGTTAAGACAGGCTCCTGTGAGCGTAGCAAGGCTGAGATCGGCATTCACCATCGATGCACTGGTCAAATTTGCCGAATTTAGATTTGCCGCTACTAGATAAGCTTGGTTGAGACAGGCTCTTTGCAGATCGGCTCTGATCAAGAAGGCTGAGGTGAGGTTTGCTTCCGCTAAATTTGCCTCAACCAGATTGGCTCGGTTGAGATCGGCTCGATGGAGAAATGCGCCTGTTAAGTTTGCCTTGGAAAGCTTTGCATCCGCAAGTTTTGCCTCGCTAAGATTAACGCGCTTGAGATCCGCACCCTTGAGGTTGATTCCTTCTAGGATTGATTTGGTAAGATTTGCTTTAGTAAAGTCAGTAAAATTCACGCCGGCCTCGTTTTGATTCGTTGTACTCGTTACACCTAAAGAAGATTTTTAAACATATTCTTAAATAAATATGTGGTTCGCGAATTCTCCTCGATCTGGCTTAACAAAATGGCTGCGTCTCAACATTTTTAAAGGTTAGGATTTAGTCATGCATAGCTCGGCTATTACTTACCTCTACAATTTATCTAAGTAAGTGGGCTTAATTAAATATAAAACCCTAAAACCTGCGGCGTACGCGCAGCTTACGCCGCAGGTTTTAGCTCTGGATTTTAATTATGCTGAGGTACTTACGACAAATTGGAAATCCCAATAAATTGCTATAACAAATAGAATACATGAGGAAAATGGTGATGCGATCGCCTTGCAATATTTGGCTTAGATGCTGCTTAGATGCTGCTTAGATACTATGGTTTTCACGACGAACAATAAGACGAATGACAAATAAAGATATAAATTTCGATACAAATTCAATTACTCAAGGATCTTCCCACGCTAGTTTTGGTAAGGTTTATTTAGTGGGGGCGGGACCTGGTGATGCGGGATTAATGACCTTAAAGGGAAAGGCACTCTTAGAAAACTGTAATGTGGTGCTTTACGATGCCCTAGTCAGTGATGAAATTCTGGCGATGATTAACCCGATCGCTGAAAAAATTCATGCGGGCAAACGTAGGGGAAATCATTCGCTATTGCAAGAGGAAACTACGCAATTACTGATCGAAAAGGCTAAAGAACAGGCGATCGTCGTACGGTTGAAGGGTGGCGATCCCTTTATCTTTGGGCGTGGGGGCGAGGAGTTGGCGGATCTACGCGCGGCAGGGATTGATGTTGAAGTTGTTCCAGGAATTACATCGGGAATTGCCGCCCCCGCCTACGCAGGGATTCCACTTACCCATCGTGATTTCAGTTCATCGGTAATTTTTGTCACAGGACATGAGTCCGCAGGCAAATATCGTCCCCAGATCGATTGGGCGGCGATCGCCAAAGCCGCCGAAACGATAGTTGTATATATGGGATTGCATAATTTAAGTGAAATTGTTCCTAGGATGATTGCTGCGGGGCTGTCTGAGGCTACACCTGTAGCTTTAATTCGGCAGGGAACTCGCAGCGACCAGTCGGAATTAATCGGTTGTTTGGGTAATATTGTCGAACTTGTTCGCGAAAAGAACTTTACACCGCCAGCGATCGCAGTCATTGGCAATATTGTAAACTTTCGGCAGGTCTAACACGGAGGCGGAGTAACAAGCCGTCTCTGGTTTTTAGTATACGGAAAAAGACTAATGAGCGTAAATGAAGTGAGTATTCCCGCTGGAATCGAAAATATTAACCGTCTGGAAGTACAAATACAGGACATTTTGGAAGCGATCGCCGCAACAGAATCCTTTGTATCGGGAATAGATTTCTTGGAGTTTAGTCACGATCAAAAAACGATCTTTGCGGTAGAAAGGGCGATCGGCATTATTGGGGCGACGGCAAGAAGGTTGCCGATTAGCTTTATGGATCGCTATCCCCAGATTAATTGGCGGCGTTTGACTAGTGTGGGAGATAGCTTGATGTTTGGTTATTTGGAAATCGATCTCAATACCCTATGGGAGATGACTCACCAAGAAGTACCTTTTATCAAGGAGTTAATGCGAAAGGCTCTCGCGACTTTATAACTTTATAGGAGGATTAAGATAGGAGGATTAAGATAGGAGGATTAAGGGCAACGCAGCGCGCCGCCCTTAATCAAAGAGCATTACAAATCCAGCCTTCAAGGCGATCGCAGGTTGCAGGAATTCCATAGTTTGGCTGTTGTAACGCCCATGCTGCTTGAATTGCGGCGAGGACGGCATCGATGGTATCACCTGAAGGATCGCGATCGCACTCATCGGCAAGATGTTGGTTGATGTCGATGACAAAGCCATATTTATCTTGAAAAATAGGCAATCGCCAGAGTTCAATTATTTTTTGGCGTGCTGACTGCATGACAGAGTCTTGTTTGGCTTTTGAGTCGGATTTATAGCTTTGTCTACCGATGAGAAATCTGGCAACGAGGGCAGGATAAACCTCAATGACAGTACGCAAGTCATCCGTGGGATGACAGGGGATAATATTAAATCCTGCTTTGAGCATTCGCGGAGCCCCTTCAAAAAACATTTTCCCCACAGGTACTCCATATACTTTCATGGGGCTGATTGCGCCCACCAGCCGATCGGTATGGCGTAAATGTTCGCGATCGCCGTTAGGACGATTTTGCCGATATCGATCTAGTACCCCCACAAACTCCTGTTTGGTCATCTGTCCGATGCGCTCGACATATTCCGCCCAAGTATTTCCCCATTGCAAGTTTTCGATTAATTTTCGGGGCTGACCAAGAGGAAAATCTACTCCTGCAAGACAAGTTGGCGATCGTTCCATAAAGTCTATAAATGATGGCAAAGTTGTAAATCGATAGAACTTTTTAATATATAAAATATCAGCTTCTCGCCAAGCCTCCGCGCAAACGATTGTTTTCCCTTGCCTTGGGGCGCTTGTGAAATCAACTCCATAAATCAATTCCATAAATCGGTAATGCTCAATATGATTGCTCAATATGATTAAGGATGGAGGGCACTTTGAGCTATCCATCCTTATCATACTCCCTTCCCACCAAAGAAATAGACATACAAAACCAAGAATTAGCGTTGCGGCGCTTCGCGCCGCAACGTCTAATTTTTCATTGGGAAGGGAGTATTGACTAATTTTTGTAATTTTTGACTTTAACTTCTATTTTTGGTGGCGGCGGTGCAGGTGTTGCTGGGGCGGTGGGCGGTGTTGGCGTTGTGGAAATTGATGGGCTAGGAACCGTGGTGTTTGGGGGCGTTACTAATGGACTGGGAATTGGACTGGGAATTGGACTGGGAATTGGATTGGGAATTGCGTTGGGACTGGTATTGGGTAGCGGTGTAGGTGGAGCGATCGTCGTATCTCTCAGCCCCAGTCTCAGTTGATAGGGAACTTCCGCAGTTCCCAGCCCTCTCAATTGAATGGTATAGGCTCCATCGCTGGTAATTGGCAGATCGGCATTCAAAACATTTACGGCATTAGGTAAGGCGATGCCTTGAGCATTGAGTACCGTAAGGGATAGTCCATTGCCCGTAATTGCCGTACTCAGTAATTGCCCAGCCTTAGCTTGAATGTTGTAGCTGTGAGTAGCATTCCCTGCTATTTTATTGGGAATAACCAAGGATTCTTTATTCACCTCTAAATTGAGAACTTGATTGATAGATTCGCTGGAAGTCGTAGTGGGGACTTGGCTTGTAGGAGTTGATTCAGGAGCGAGCGGTCTAGGCGAGATGGGTTGATTATTGACAATCACAGATGACTGATTGTTGTGCATCATCGCAGGCAAAACAAAGGCTGCAATTACCGCAACTACTGATAATAGACCACCAAACAGAAATAGAACTCCAGAGTTAGAACTAGCTGAGTTAGAAGTAGGAACCACTCTCCGAGTTTGGGTATTAGCTTGGTAAGAAGTATTATTAGAGTTAGTTAAGCCATCTGTTCCCGTTAAAATTGTAGATCTGACGATCTTGCTGGTTGTGGCTTGACGTTCTACCTCACTCATGGTCGCGAAAGTACTAATCCCTTGATTGACCTCACGTACTGACTGATATCTTTGGGTATAGTGGTAGCGAACCATGCGCGTTAATACCATTGCCAGACCGTTACTGACCTTGGCTTTGTCGCGCCACACTAGTTCCCCTGTAGCGGGATCGTTCGGTAAATCAGTGGGAGCGTAGCCCGTGAGAGCCTTAATAGCGACCATTCCTAAGGCGTAAATATCACTACTGTAATTGGGTCGTCCCGCGCATTGCTCGCTAGGCATATACCCAGGAGTACCAATGGTTACGGTAAATCGCGATTCGCCCTTTTCGTCGGCAGCAAGTTTAGTATTAGCATCTTGCATGGCTCGGACAGCGCCAAAGTCAATGAGGACGATTTTTTGATCTTTTTTGCGACGGATTAGGTTATCTGGCTTAATATCGCGATGAATCACCCCTTCAGAATGGACAAATTCCAAAACTTCTAAGACATCCTTCAAGATTTTGAGAACTTCAACTTCGCGTAGCTGTTTGTCTCTGGTATTGTTCTCAATATTGGCTAGTTCATCAAGAATAACCTCTTGAGACTGATTATCTAAATTTGAGATATCTGGCAAATCCGCTTTTAGTTCGTCATGAAGCGATTTTCCTTCTACAAATTCTTGAACTAAAAAGAACTGCTTGTCTTCTTCAAAGTAGGCGAGGAGTTGAGGGATTTGATTATGTCTGCCTAATTTCTCTAGGGTCTCAGCTTCTGTGTTGAATAGCCGTCTGGCTTCGCGGATAAAGTTAGGATCGTCGCTGGCAGGCTTCAGTTGTTTGACAACACAGGGCGGCGATCCTGGACGACGCATATCTCTGGCAATGAAGGTATGTCCAAACCCACCTGCTCCGATTTGTTTAATTAATTTATAACGTCCATCTAATACTTTGGCTGGCATGGCGATCGCCCCTCTAGTTATCGGCTCTGGATATTAACTATCGTCCTGTTGTATCCCATTGTATAGGAATGTATTGGGATCCGATGATTCTCTAAAACTTCATCTATAGCTATAGCCGAAGAGGAGAAGGTTGGCGCGAAGCGCCAACCTTCTCCTCTTCGGCTGTGAAACGCTATAAACCTGTATAAACGAGAATATTAAGTCGTATCATAGGATAACTATAAAAAATATGCTCTTGCCTCAAAGTTAATGAATTTGACTGCTAAACCTAACCTACTTGCTCAACAAATCCATGAAATTGATAATCAATTATCCAAGCGATCGCTAGCTCTTGATCCCAGCGGTTACTTTATTATCTACGTGGATTATCAACAAAGTTTAATTTGTGCTAAATACTATAGCAACATCATTAATGATCAAGGTTTAGCAGTCGATCCTGAAACTGGCAAACCAATTCCAGCTAGAGGTAAGGTTGACCGTCAGGCCGTGCAACTATTTACAGGCAGAAGTGCAAAGGAACTCTGTGTCGAGATCTTTGAGAAAACACACCCCTGCCCTGTTACACTATTTGACCATGCTGCCTACCTAGGTCGCGAAATACAGCGAGCGGAATTAGCGCTGTTACAACAACAGGAATATATCCAAGACTAAAGATTTTGATGGTATTTGTGGCTTTGCTCTTGAGTATTTCCTCTTAAGTACTTGCTCTGAATATCGGATATCTAAAATATAATCATTCATACAATAGTCATAAGCGCCAGATGTCACCTTTGATCGGCTCCATTAACAATAGTTGGTGGGAAATTCAAGTTATAGCCAAGCAATCTCTAGAAGAGCAAATTTTTTGGCGATTGCAAAATTTTGGTTGTCAAGGAATGGCAAGCCAAAAAAAAGACGGACAGATTCAAATCAGTAGTTATTTGCCTGTCGAGAAAGGTAGTGTTTTGGATCTGGCGGCCTTGTCGCTATGGCTAAAACAGGATGCGATCGCCGTTAATTACGAAGCGCCTGTCACTCAATGGACAGTAATTAATGACGAGGACTGGTCATCGAGTTGGAAGCAACATTGGAGTCCACAGGAAATTGGTGACATGTTGGCGATCTATCCTGCTTGGATTGAAGCCCCTGCCGATCTTGGCGATCGCCAAATTCTCCGTCTCGATCCTGGTAGTGCTTTTGGCACGGGTGCTCATGCTACGACCCAGCTATGTCTGGAAGCTTTAGAAATGCGTCTTTGGGGAGTCAAGCCTGAAGATAAGATTGTGGTTGCTGATGTCGGTTGTGGTTCGGGCATTCTGAGTATTGGCGCTTTATTAATTGGTGCGAGCCAAACCTATGCGATCGACAATGACATTTTGGCAATTAAAGCCACCAATCACAATCGCCAACTCAATGGCATTGCCGCAGAAAAAATTTGGGTCGCCGAAGGGAGTATCCAAGATCTCATTGCCCATATGCCCGAACCTGCCCATGGATTTACCTGTAATATCCTCGCCGATATTATTGTGGATATGGTTCCCTACTTCGATAAACTGGTGGGCGAAAATGGTTGGGGAATTTTAAGTGGAATCCTAATCGAGCAGGTGCCGAAGGTCGCTGATGCCCTAGATGCCCATAAATGGGTAATTGCTACTTTTTGGAAGCGCCAAGAATGGGCATGTCTGACAATTAGGCGATCAGAATATTAAGTAGCTACTCTCTTCCCAGTGAATAATTAGAAGTTGCGGCGCTTCGCACCGAAACTTCTAATTATTGGTTTTTGTAAGCATAAGTAAGCTTAAAACTCAGAAGAGCGTACTGCCCACTTAGCGGGCAGTACGCTCTGGTTTTGGTTTTTACAACGCTTCGCGCTCAAACCCAAATCAAGGAAATTTTTGAAAGCGTTGCTTTGCAACGCTTTCAAAAATTTCCCTGTGGTTCGTTTGATCGATAATTGCTGTAAATGTTTCCATTAAATATTTGCGACAACTACACGGTTTCTACCCGTTTCTTTCGACATGTATAGAGCCTTATCAGCTCTAGAGAGAATTGTCGTAATTGTATCCTTCTCTTGGTCAAAGGTTGCCACCCCAAAACTTGCGGTTACATTAACATTATTGCCATTGATTACTACTGGTGTGTCTGCAATTACGGAGCGAAGTCGCTCGGCTACAAGCATGGCTTCTTCCGAGGAGGTCTCAGTTAGCAATACGACAAATTCCTCGCCGCCAATTCTTCCGAGTAAATCGCTCTCTCGCATCAGCAGATTAACACGTTGGGAGATATCGTAGAGGGCTATATCCCCACCCCCATGCCCCCAAGCGTCGTTAATCTTTTTAAAGTGGTCGATATCTAAGGCAATTAGAGAGAGTGGGCGTTTATAGCGGCGACTGCGCTCTATCTCTTGTTCGAGTCGATACATAAATTGTCGTCGATTTGCTACTCCTGTGAGCATGTCTATGCTAGCTATCCGCTCCAATTCGACATTCAGGTGAGCAAGTTCATTGGTGCGTTCGACAACTTTGCGGCGTTCAATTTCTAATTTTTTTAAATAATCTTGAATTGCTTGGTAAGCCTCATCTCTTTGTAAGAGATTGATATAGGCGCGTGAATGATAACGAATACGGGCAATCAGTTCGATCTTATCGGGTAGTTTAATTAGATAATCATTGGCTCCGATCGCAAAGGCTTCTGCTTTAAGTTCTACTTCTTCTTTACTAGACAATACGATCATGGGAATATCACGGGTGACGACATTAGCCCGAAAGAATTTTAAGAGCATTAAGCCATCGATTTCTGGCATTACCAAATCCTGCAAGATCACTGTGGGTGCAACTTCGATCGCTTTCTGAATTGCAACCGAAGGATCGCTACAAAAATGAAAAATGATATCACTTTCCGTTAATAGCATTCGCCGCACTGCCTCGCCGATAATTGCTTGATCATCGATAAGTAGCACGGTAATAAGCGGCTCATTGGGAAGGGATTTGGGTTTACCAAACATTATTTTTGATTCTTTCTTTCTTAATTTATTTATTGGAATTTATAGCTATATTCACTTAAGTCAGAGAGTTGCGGCGCTTTGCGCCGCAACTCTCTATTGGGTTTGATTTTTGTCCTAACATTACTGACTATAGCTATATTTGAATTTATTTATTTGAATTTATTTGTTTCAATCTATTTCTATTAAGCGCGTCAATTCCTAAAAGTATTAAGCCCGTAATAGGGATATCTGGCGATTGCAAGCAGAGGCGATCGCTTCAATGGGTAGGATTTCACAAGCAGCCCCTAGTTCAAAAGCCGCTTTGGGCATTCCGTAAACTATGCTCGTCGCCTCATCCTGTGCGATCGTATGCCAGCCTGCGGATTTTAACGCCGCTAGTCCTTCCGCCCCATCTTTACCCATACCAGTTAATAGCAATCCTACACCTTTACTTTTCCAGTTCTTCATAATGCTATGGAAGAAGATATCGACGGAAGGGCGGAACGGTGTTTCCATTGGTTCTTCGGTATATTGAAATGTAAGCTGAGGTGTAATAATTAAATGGTCATTGGTTCCTGCAATCATGACACAATTCCCTTCAACCTTCTCTCCCGTAATTGCTAACTTTACGGTCAGAGGAGTCTGAGTATCCAGCCAATTAACCAAGCCAGAAGCAAATTGGGCATCAACATGCTGCACAATTACAATGGCAGCAGGAAAACTAGCGGGTAGTTGGGATAAAATCATGGCTAAGGCTTTGGGTCCCCCAGTAGAAGCTCCAATGGCGAGTAAAGGGGGCTTGGGAGATGAACGTCTTAGATCGGCGCGAATTACGAGCTTACTCAAGGTCGCGATTTTCTGAAGTAGCTTGTTGCGTCCAAGGGAATTTTCTTCTAAGCCGATCGAAGGAGTATCAATGGCATCCAAAGCTCCATGCCCCATGGCTTCAAAGACTTTATTGGCATGTTCGTTGACATCGGCAGTAATCAATAGGATCGCACAGGGATTGGTCTGCATGATTTGTTGTGTCGCCTGTACGCCATTGAGAATTGGCATAATCAAATTCATGAGGACAAGATCGGGAGTATCCCGGGCGCATTGGCTGACCGCAGCACCGCCATCTCTGGCGATCCAAGCAATTTCATATTCGGGGACGGAGGCAATTGTACGGCGTAATGCCTCGGCTTCAAGCATGGAATCATTGGCGATCGCAATTCGTAATTTCCTAGGGGTAGACATAATAAATTAGACTCCAATTAAATCTTGTACAGCTTGAATCAGGGTATTGTCATGAAAACTACTCTTAGTAAGGTAGTAATCAGCACCGACATCCAGACCGCGAAGGCGGTCTTCTTCTCGATCTTTATAAGATACGATAATTACAGGTATAGATTTTAGGTTGGGATGATTCTTGATTTGACTGACTAATTCAATACCATTCATGCGCGGCATATCCACATCGGATACAACCAAATTAAAGCTACCCGTGCGGATTGCATTCCATCCATCCATTCCATCCACGGCAACCTCCACTTCATAGCCTTTGTTTTCCAGTAGTTTTCGTTCCATTTCTCGTACGGTAATAGAATCATCTACCACTAGTATGCGTTTGCGACTCTTAATAGATTTTTTATCTTCATAATTACTGACTTTATCAAGTTTACCGCCTGTCAATAACTTATCGATAGTACGAACCATATCTTCCACATCAATGATTAAAATAGGTGCTCCATCTTCCATTAAGGCGGCAGCACTAATATTGGGAATTTTGCCTAAGCGTTTATCTAAAGGACGAACGACTAATTCTCTCTCCTCTAAGAACTTGTCAACTACTAACCCATAACGACTATGGCGATCGCTAATAATGATAATTGGCAGTTCTTCTAGGTTGAGTTGAGATTCTCTTAATTCTAAAACCTGACAAGCAACGACGAGCCCAATATTATATTGATCAAACGTGAAATATTGACGGTTCTCGATGAGGCGAATTTCTGATTTTGATACTAAAACGATGTGATCGATGCGCGAGAGGGGAAAGGCATAGGGCTCTCCCCCAATCTCCACTAAGAGAGAACGGGTTACCGATAAAGTCAAGGGTAACTGTAGATGAAAGGTCATCCCTTTGCCTGCCTGTGAGGATGCGCGCACAATGCCACCGACCTGCTGTACCATATTCTGCACGATGTCTAGCCCCACACCGCGCCCAGACACCTCGGTAACCTGTTTTGCTGTGGAAAATCCTGGTAAAAACAGAAAATCCATGAGTTCGATTTCGCTCATTTGGGCTGCCATAGAGTGAGTCGTCATCTTTTTGTCAATTATTTTTTGACGGATATTCTCAGGATTTAATCCTTTACCATCATCGCTGACGGTAATTGCCAGCATTCCCGAACGATGCATTGCCTCAAGGCGAATGATGCCTTCAGGAGATTTGCCTACAGCTATTCTCGCTTCAGGGGATTCTAATCCATGATCGAGGGCATTGCGGAGAATATGCGTTAGGGGAGCCTCTAGCTTTTCTAAAATATCGCGATCGACTTGGGTAGACTTACCAATGATTTCCAGCTTAACTTGCTTGCCTAGTTGTCTTGCTAAATCGCGCACCATGCGGGGAAAGCCCTGTACGCCATCGGCAAAGGGGCGCATATGGCTAGCGATAACTTCACGATATAGGCGATCGGAGAGATTTGCCGATCGCCTAGCAAAAACCTCTAGTTCGCTCAATCGCTCGGATAGAAAATGGCGACAACTATCGGCGGTACGACGAGCGGATTTAAACTGGATGGACTCAACGGAATTGAGCTTTCTTTGAGATTCAAGGGATTCGGAGAGAATCTCTAATTGTCTATCTAGATCTGCTTGTAAATATTTTAGCTTTAGGAGCGAATCGGCAAAAGGTTGCAACCAATTAGCTTCTACGAGGGATTCTCCTGCTAAACCCATCAAACGATTGAGATTATCCGTATTGACTTTGACAGTACGTTCGGCAATTTTTTCAGTCTCGTGGGGAGACTTGGCAAGTGTCGTAGACTGCACGGAAGAACTGGATGCGATCGCATTTACCTCTGATGTCACCATGAGCGCTTCGCTGGGCTTGGCAACAGAATGTTGGCTTGCCACTAGGCTGAGGGAAGATTCCGCATAGGTCAAGCCCTGCTGAGGTTCTTCTGTAGTTTTTGGGGCTTGTGGGGCTTTATCTTTTTCCGTATAAGTCCCAGCCACCACTAATCTATCAAATCTATTGCGTCGCTCTTCAGGCAAAATACTTTCCATTGCCACAAGAACTTCTCCAATATTATCCCGATTGTCAGTCAACCAATCGGAAATGTTTCCCGAAGATACTTGGGAAACATTGAGTAAAATATCGACACATTGCAGAAAGATATCGATATGATTGCTGGTGATTTTGATTAATTCTGATTGAGCGCTGACAAAGCAATCTTCGAGAATATGGGCTAATTGGACGGCAACATCGAGTTGGACGATACGAGCCGCGCCCTTAATCGAGTGGGCGGCGCGCATGAGTGGTTCGATTTCATCGATCGCATTAGGGGTATTTTCCAGTTGTAGCAATCCATCATTGAGCACAGCGACTTGATTTTCTACCTCCATACGAAATAGATCTAACATGGAGAAGTCGCTCAGATCGGGAATTGTATCGCTTAGAGGCGATTCAATTAGGTGGCTATTGTAAAGGGATTCTCCATCGGCTTCCTTAGTCGCTCTATGATTTGGGGTCGGATGATCGCTCTCCAATGTTTTTAACTCAGTGAATGTACCGATCTGAAGATCTTCGGCTCTGGTAACCCTCTTAATGTTCTGGATGTAAAGGTCAATATATTCTTGGCGATCGCTCAAAAAAGAGGAGATTTCTGCGACAGGAACCTGTCCAACTTCGGCAAGGAAATCAACGGTTTGATGAAAAAGGTCAATATGTTCTTGTTTAGGGAGGAAAAACCCTTCTTGAAAAGCCACAAAACAGTTTTCAAGACTAGCGGTTAAATTGGCGATCGCTTCGATATGGACGATTTTGGATGCTCCCCGAATTGAATGGGTGGCGCGCATGAGGTTGGTAAATAAATCTCTAGATGCAGCACTGAGATTGCTAGAGATGGCTTCCAAACTTTTATACATGTCAGCGGTGTGGCTCTGGATCTCCATTTGAAATAGATCCAGCATGGAGAAGTCGCCCAAGTTTGGTTGGTTCACAGCACTCTCCTACTTAAAGTATAAAATAGCAATTCGTCATCCAAATAGCCCACCCGTCGATCTTGCCAAAACATAAGCCCTTTTGTATAGGTTTCCGTTCGTTTTGAGATCGTGGTCGGGAGCTCTTGGAGGCGATCGCGATGAATGGCATGGATACCTTGAATTTCATCCACGGCAAATACCCAAGAATATCCATCTTTGGCAACTACCACCATCCGAGGGTACACAGCCTGCCCTTGGCGATCGATCTGGTGAGAAGTGGTAGGTTCTAAGCCCAGTAATTCCATCATAGAAATGCACATCAAAATTTCACCACGAATATTCACTAATCCCTGCAAGATCTTATTGCTGCGATGGGGAATGGTATGGATAGTCTGCACCTGAGTTACTTCTTTGAAGAGCTGCGCTGGTAAAGCCAACCATTCAGCCCCTAACCGAAAAATGCCGACCGAAAGGCGATTAGCAGCATTTAAACGATAATTTTCTGGTATATCCTGCGTTGCGGTTTCTGTCCATTCATCGAGATAACCAAGGGGCGCTTCTCTTTCTAGGAGCGATCGCCCTGCTGCGGCATAAATAAAACAATTACGACAATGAATTTGTTTTTTTAATTCTGGACAGGAGCGATCGCCCCACACACCAATCTTACGCCAGCAATTTTGGGTGGTTTCGGTTGTATTACTGGTTGCATTACTTAGGTTAGTATCGTGGGAATTATTCATAAAGAATGGCTTTTACCTTTCTGTTATATTTTTCGCCATATTTGCGAATATATTTTTCGCCAATTTGCGAATATATTTGCGAATATTTTTAACTCAACAACTGAAACCGCGATATTTCTTGTCGGAGATCGTAACCAGCTTCATTGAGTTGATCGATCGCTCGATTGATCTCTCTGAGGGCATCGGCGGTTTGATTAGCCGCTTCGCTTAATTGCACCATCGCTTCACTAATCTGGGTCGCTCCGAGAGACTGCCCTTCCATTCCTTGACTGACAGCATCAAAACGGGGAGTCAATCCCTGCACTTGATGGATAATTCCCGCTAATTTCCCGCTAATGCCCCGAATATCATCAACGCCATGACCAACTTCGCGGGTAAATTTATCCATTTCCATGACCCCTGTGGCAACTGCTGATTGCATTTCTTTGACCATGGTTTCAATGTCTAGGGTTGCTACGGCGGTTTGATCTGCCAAACGCCGAATTTCCCTAGCCACTACCGCAAATCCTAGCCCATATTCACCTGCTTTTTCCGCCTCGATCGCCGCATTTAGGGACAGCAAATTAGTTTGATCGGCAACCTTCGTGATTGTTGTGACGATACTGTTAATATTATTAGCCTTTTCGCTAATGATCCCGAGTTTAGAAGAGATGGAACCTGTTGCCTCCGCTAACTGACGCATGGTATTTTCCATGCGGGTGAGTTCCTGTTGTCCGCCACTTGCGGAATCTGCGGTGGCTTCCGCACTCCTCGAAACTTCATTCATGACATGGACTAGTTCTGTTGAGGTGGCGGCAATTTCCTTAGCCGTGGCGACCACTTCATTGGTCGAAGCTACCTGCTCGTTGACCGTGGCTTCGAGTTGTTTGCCAGAGGCAGAAATTTGGGTTGAAGAAGTCATGATCTTGATCCCAGTCTGACTGACTTTGCCGATCAATCCATTGAGATTGTGGGTCATTAACCTAAATGCATCTAGTAATTTTCCAATCTCATCCTTAGTTGATGATTCTGGAACGCGGCTGGTCAAGTCACCAATGGAGATCTTTTCGGCAACAGAGACCACACCTGCAATTTTTGCTCCTAGGGGCTTAGCGATCATATTACTGAAAACAACCCCGAAAAATATAGCGATCGCCGCCCCTGCGATCGCTATGCCCAGACTATTGCGAATGGCTTTAGTGGCATCTTCCTCAGCTTTGAGAGCTGTTTTCACGGAAAGGTTGAGGTTGTAAGAAAGTAATTTATTTATAGCATCATCGGCTTTATAAAAAGATGGATTTAAGGTCACTAAGGAAAAACTTACTAGTTTGGCTAAAACATCGGCAGCGTTTTTTGCTTTGACAAATTCGGGAGAGTTAGCTTGTCCTTTTTGGGTGAGATCGAACATGACTTGCAATGGGTTGGGTATATCGGCGCTATCAAACTCATCGCTAAGCTCCGAAAAACGGCGACTATTTTGCGTCCACTCTTCCCAAGGACTTTTTAATTCTCTATAGATGCCTAACTCCGTATCATCAATAGATAAACTTTCGTATACTTTAAAACTATCGGTAATTACTTTAAATTTTGATTCAATCGTCTGTCTCGATTTCAACCTCTCTTCTTTAGCTACTTGAGGGATTAGTAAATTACGTTGTGATGCCTTTATTGCAGTCTGTGCTTCGTTGATAATTCCCAGATGATAAAGACTAGGAGCATTATTTTTGCCTAAAGTGCGTATATGTTCGCTTAGATTTTGATTACCACTGAGCCCAACTAAGGAAACTATCATTACTAAGATAGCCATTAGTAAAAATGCTCCGATAATTCTGGCTTGCAAGCCTAAGTTTTTAAACATACATCATTTAACTCCAGAATAAATACTTCTCTTGATAACACAGCCCATTCTAAAATGAGTATATCAGTATATACAAAGGCTTCTATTAATTTCTTCGCAGGAAAACATGCTGGCAATTCTAGCTTTTTAATATCTATAAAATGCTGGAATTTTACTTGATTTTTTTGGGTTTATAATAATTAGATATTCCTTCAATGCTTGATCCAATAATAGCCTTAACCGCTTCATTGATAATATCTAAATAACAAAAAACTACTCATATAAATTGGATTTTTTAGTGAAGCCTTCTAAATTTCTTAAGTATCAAGACAATCGTACAATTTAGATTGTCTTTTTAGGGCGAATATCTCCATCATGAAACTGTGACCCAAGATATCTGCGCCAGGGTTTTAAAATCAGCTTTTTAATTAGACCCATTTACTTAAATACTCATTTAGAATACTTATTTAGAATATTCTAAATGAATATTCATTTAGAATACTTATTTTAGTGCTGTATTCTAGATGATACTTAGCCAACAAAAATCATTACTTCTTTAGTAATACTAAAATAATACTAAGTATGTGGGCTTAATTAAATATAAAACCCTAAAACCTGCGGCGCACGCGCAGCGTGCACCGCAGGTTTTAGATCGGAATTTTAATTATGCTGAGGTACTTAATATTAAATGTCTATCTAGATATATTGGATATGGTTTATGCTGATGCTGCTTTTTTATGTGGGAACGGAACGCTATGCGATCGCCTGTAGCTATGTTGTTGAGGTCGTAAGATTGACATCTCTACGGACACCGAAACAATTACCTCCTAACGTTGTTGGAATGTTTAAGTATAGTAACGTCATTGTTCCTGTCATCGATCTATGTCAGCTAATTCAGGGAACCCCTTGCAAGACGCATTTAAGCACTCGGATTATTTTGGTGCGCTATCAAGTCTTAGGACAAGAATCTCCTTCCATTTTAGGTGTGATGGCAGAAAGAGTTACGGAAACCATTGACAGTCAAGATACGGAGCTTGTCGATTCAGGAATTACGGTCAGTGATGCTCCCTATCTAGGCAAAATCATTAGCGATCACTATGGACTAATTCAGCAGGTAAAATTAGATCGTTTGCTACCAGATATATGTCACACATAGAAATCGCCGCATTTCTCAAACAGAAGATTGGGATGGATGCAACTACGGTCAGTCCTAGTGCTATTACTAGTGCGATTCGTCAGAGAATGCGCGCCCTCAATCTGACTAATGAACGAGTCTATTATCGTCTTTTGCAAAGTTCGGGTGGGGAGTTACAGGAATTTATTGATGCGGTGACGGTTCCTGAAACTTGGTTTTTGCGCGATCGTGAACCATTTACGTTCCTAAAACATTACGTTACGCATAATTATATTACGCATAATTATTTGCCACAGCAACGCCACTCCATATTTAGGGTTTTAAGCGTACCCTGTGCCAGTGGTGAAGAGCCCTATTCAATTACTATAACGCTGATGGAATCTGGTCTGTCTCTCAATGCTTTTCAAGTTGAGGGGATTGATGTCAGTCAAAAAATGATTCAAAAAGCAATCCGTGGAGTCTATACGATGAATTCTTTTCGGATGACTGCCCCAGAGTTTCAAGCCCGTTATTTTACAGCAAAAGATCGCGAGTATGAGTTGCACAAAGAGATTCGGGACTCTGTAAGATTTTCCCGCGATAATATTCTCGACCCTCAATTTGGTATTAATAGGCTTTCCTTCTATAATGTCATCTTTTGTCGAAATTTACTGATTTACTTCGATCAGCGCGATCGCGATCGCGCTTTACACCGTCTTCACCAAATGCTTGCCAACGATGGGATTCTTTTTGTCGGACATTCCGAAATGGGACAAATTCCCCAATCTCTTTTTGAAGCTATTCCCTATAGTAAAGCCTATGCCTACCGCAAATTGGCGTTATGCCCTCAATCAATTGCCGCAAGTAAAATCGCCATACCTACTTCTCCATTGGATCAAGGAGAAATAAAAGGTGATTTTTCCGCTTCCTTAAAATCGATCGCAACAACATCTGTCGATCGCAATCTACCCAATCCCTTAGACGAAGCAAGAAAACTTGCCGATCGCGGGCTGTTGCAAGAAGCAATTAGTATCGGTAAAAGCTATCTCGAACGCCATCGTACCGATGTGGAAGCCTACGTACTGCTCGCGCAGATCTATCAAGCGCAGGGAAGTGAAACTGAGGCGATGCATTTTTTTCAGCGCGCGCTTTATCTCAATCCCAAGCATGATGATGCGCTCTTTCATCTCTACCTATTAAAAGAAAAAATGGGCGATCGCGCTGGTGCAGAAATCCTGCGTCAGCGGCTCCAACAGTAGCAACCGTCAAGCCGTCAAATTTCTTTAGGGCTGTGGACGGGCAACCATAATACCGATCGCATGGTCTACCCTTTCCACGTAGCGTTGAAGATCGGGCGAGACTTTGACTTTACCCGATAGAGATGCATGGATAAACCCAAAGCCCTTGGCGGTAGGATAGACAAAGCCCGTATGGGTTGTATCTAGCCCCTTGATATCAGTTACGACTGCGATAATGTCGCCAGCTTTTAGAGATGAATAAATTGCATGGATGTTTGGAGATGGGATATACCGTAATGGTGCGGATTTTGTCTCTAATTCCAGCTTTTCTTCCATTGCTAAAATGCATTGGTAATTGCTTTCACTATGTTTGAGTCTTGGATATTTTTGCCAGTTACTACTCATAAAGTTTAGGCGCTTTTCAAGGCGAATCCCCCCTAATTCTGCGGTAAGATCGCGCACGATATTACGTTTCTGATTATCGCGAATCCATGCAGAAAAATAATGTAAGCGACTACAATAGCCATCTAAATTTCCATTTGTATACCTTACGGTCTGAACCTGATCGATAAAGTTTGCATAGGTCGGTTTGGTTGCCAACAAATTACGAGTGAAGGCTAAAACGGTTTCAACAAATAGCACACAGTCAAATTCCGTCAGCGATACGGATAGCTTTTCGATTTCCCCTCGATCTAATAAGCCTTCACGATAGGGCTTGCCAAGAAATTGACTAGAAACTGTTTGTAGGACTTCATCCATAGGCAATTGTGATACGCGATCGCCTATGGACTGCATGAGTCGCTGATATTCTGTTTTTGTGGTGGGATCGTCTAAAACATCTAAGCTTGCAGATACGCTTGATGCAGGATTTTGCAGAGTTGATGGATTGCTCTTAGCGGTGACGATGACACGATCATTTTGATCAAAATTTTTAAATTCGGGAATAAAATAATCGCTAAAGGATATTCCTAATAAAGTACATAGCAAAAATGGTTTGATAACTTTTGACATGAATTCCTAACTAAATGCTGCTAATTATACCAATTTCCAAAATGGCAACGCCATTTTGGAAATCTCAAAACCTTACTGGGGTTGTTTTTTAATTCACTGTGAAATGTTGGCTCACTTCAGTGAATTGGTATTATAACTATGGTTAGTAATGTTAGGACAAAAATCAAACCCAATAGAGAGTTGCGGCGCGAAGCGCCG
>NZ_ALWB01000077.1 GCF_000332215.1 Pseudanabaena biceps PCC 7429 | reverse complement strand
CTTTTGGGATTTTAAAATTTGCCAGTTTAACCCGAACTGACGTTAACTTATACCAATTCACGAAAGTGTGACAACACTTTTGTGAATTAAAAACTAAACTTAGTAAGGGTTTTCAAGTTAAGAAATGGCGTAGCCATTTCTTAACTTGGTATTAGTTCGCTCTGTAAGTAGGCAACTACGGCATCAATCTCAACCAAGGTCGCGACCTTGGTAGCTCGATTGACAATTTCCACTTTGCCATCGGCGATCGCTTTACCCGTGACTACTCGATAGGGAATACCAACGAGATCGGCATCCTTGAACTTCACGCCAGCCCGCTCGTCGCGATCGTCGAGTAAGACCTCTACACCCGCAGTCTTGAGGGCATCGTATAGCTTTTCGCCAACTTCCATTTGCTTAACATCGCCAATATTCGGTACGGTGACGATTACGTGATAGGGAGCGATCACCTTGTTCCAGATAATGCCATCTTTGTCGTAGGACTGCTCAACCGCAGCTTGAGCGAGACGCGATACGCCTAAGCCATAGCAACCCATTACGAGCGGTAATTCTTCACCTTGTTCGTTGGTGTAAGTTGCCTTCATCGCCTTGGAATATTTGGTTCCCAATTGGAAGATATGACCGACTTCGATGCCTCTGGCGGTTTGCAAGATTTGTGAAGGATTGTGAACAGCGCGATCGCCTGCTTTTGCCTTATCGAGATTGACAACGGCAGGCAGGGGGAAATCCTTGCCCCAATTTGCGCCGACCACGTGATAATCGGATTCATCCGCTCCCGTTACAAAGTTCTGTAGATCGGCAGCGGTGCGATCGGCTAAGCGTAGTAATTTAGGGTTAACGCCCGAACTCTTATCAATATAGGAATCATCCAGACTAGGGGAAATGAAACCGAGTGGGAGTTTAGAATGCGCCCATTTTTGCTGAGATTCCGCATCGGCAACTTGGAGGTTGATAATGGCTTTACCACCGTAGTTACCCGCTAACTTGGTCAGCTCATTCTGCAACTTCACCTCGTTAACATCGCGATCGCCGCGAATGCTGATGAGGACTAGAACTATCATGCCATTGTCATAGATGACTTGATAGAGAACTTGCTTGACTAATTGAGTGGGATCGCATTTCAGCATTTTACCCACAGACTCGATTGTGCCAGCTTTGGGAGTATGTACTTTTTCAAATTTGTCGAAAGGCGAAGGAACCGCATCGGGAGGTAAAGATACTGCTTTCTCCACATTGGCAGCGTAGCTACCATCTTCGGTGAAGAGAATGTCATCTTCCCCAGCTTCGGCAAGAACCATAAATTCCTGCGAACCCGAACCGCCGATCGCCCCTGAGTCTGCCTCGACAGCGCGAAATTTTAGCCCGCAGCGATCAAACATCTTCCGATAGGCGCGATCCATCGCGTAATAGGTTTCCTTGAGGCTCTCTTCGCTATCATGGAAAGAGTAGCCATCCTTCATAATGAATTCGCGACCGCGCATCAAACCAAAACGAGGACGGATCTCATCGCGAAACTTGGTTTGGATTTGATATAAATGCTGGGGGAGTTGGCGATAAGAACGGATCGTATCCCTAGCGATCGCCGTAATAGCTTCTTCATGGGTGGGACCTAAGCCAACTTCACGATTGGCGCGATCGGTGAGGGCAAACATGATCCCTTCGGCTTTGGTGTAGGTATCCCAACGTCCCGACTCCTGCCACAGTTCCGCTGGTTGTAATTGCGTTAACAGGCATTCTTGCGCTCCCGTATCGTTCATCTCTTCGCGCACGATCGCCGAGATCTTTTGCAAAACGCGCCACATGAGTGGCAAGTACACATACAAGCCCGAACCCACGCGCCTGATGTAGCCTGCACGCAATAATAATTTGTGACTTGTGAGTTCTGCTTCGGCAGGGTCTTCGCGCAGAGTGACCCAGAGCATTTGAGATAGACGCATATTGCTGGAGATGTTCGGTAGGGATGTTCGCTAGAAATTCGTTAATCTGTTAACGGTGATTCTGCCTGACGATCATATCAGGACTTGGGGCATTGGTGCTGAAGGCGGAGGCGATCTCCTAACAATTTTAGTATTATAGCTACAGTCACTAGGTAAGGATGGGCGGCGCAAAGCGCCGCCCATCCTTAGCAGTGCATTGCGCTCAAACCCAAACCAAGGAAATGTTTGAAAGCGTTGCGAAGCAACGCTTTCAAACATTTCCTTATGGTTCCTTTGAGCGCTAATTGCTGTAAGAAACAAGCAAGAAACAAGTTAGAACCAAGTCCGATCGCTAATTGCTGCTTGCATTTTGCTAATCACTTCATCAATGGCGATCGCGCCCAGTTCACCATGCTTACGGCTACGGATGCTGAGAGTGCCAGCTTCCACTTCCTTCGCACCGATGACTGCCATCACGGGGATTTTGTCCATCTCGGCTTTACGGATTTGCTTCGCCATGCGATCGCCGCTATGGTCTAGCTGTACACGCAAACCTGCGGCTCTCATTTTGGCAGCAACTTGCTCGGCATATTCCATTTGACCATCAGAGACGGCAATCAATTTCGTTTGTACTGGCGCTAACCAGAGGGGGAAGTCACCCGCATAGTTCTCAATCAATACGCCGATGAAGCGCTCGACGGACCCAAACAGAGCACGGTGAATCATGATCGGTTGATGACGCACACCATCCTCACCGACGTACTCCATCTTGAAGCGATCGGGCAAATTGAAATCTAGCTGAATCGTCGAACATTGCCAACGGCGACCGATCGCATCTTCGATCTTGATATCGATCTTGGGTCCATAGAATGCGCCGCCACCTTCATCAATCACATAGTCCCAGCCCTTATGATTGAGCGCTTGTTTGAGAGCTTCCGTAGATTTTTCCCAAATCGCATCGGAACCGACATATTTTTCGGGACGAGTAGAGAGATTGATCTCATAATTCTCAAAACCAAAAGTAGAGAGAATCAATTCCGCAAGATTGAGAACGCCGAGAATTTCTGATTCAATTTGCTCTTCAGCACAGAAAATATGAGCATCATCTTGGGTAAAGCCGCGCACGCGCATCAACCCATGCATCGTGCCAGAGCGCTCGTAACGGTATACCGTGCCAAGCTCAGCATAGCGAATCGGGAACTCTTTGTAGGAATGGAGAGTATCTTTGTAAATCAACACATGGAACGGACAGTTCATCGGCTTAAGCTGATAAACTTGATGCTCCACTTCCATCGGCTGAAACATACTTTCGCGATAGAAGTCGTTATGCCCTGAGATTTTCCACAGGTCTAAATTTGCCATGTGAGGTGTGGTGACTGCTTCGTAGCCATTCTGAACGTGGGTTTCTTTCCAGAAGGTTTCGATGGTATTACGAATAATTGCGCCCTTGGGATGCCAGAACACCAAACCACCACCAGCATCTTCTTGAATGCTGAATAGTTGCAAATCTTTACCAATGGTGCGGTGATCGCGGCGTTTGGCTTCTTCGAGCATTTGGTGATACGCCTGAAGTTGTTCAGGGGTTTCCCATGCTGTGCCATAAATCCGTTGCAACATGGGATTTTTTTCATCGCCGCGCCAGTAGGCTCCTGCAATGCTTTCGAGGGCAAAGGCATCAGGATTAATATCGCCAGTAGCATCTAGGTGGGGACCAGCACACAAATCCCACCAAGGTTGTTTTTCAAATTTGGCTGGATCGCCGATAAAATAGCGACTAATATTTTGCCCTTCAGGAATGGCAGCTAATAGCTCAATTTTGTAAGGCTCATTTAGTTTCTCGATTTCGGTAAGCATTTCAGGACGAGGCAACTCCTGACGCACAAGGGGTTGATTCCACTTGATGATCCGCTTCATTTCCTTAGCGATCGCCTTTAAGTCACTGGGTGTGAAATGCTCTTTGCGATCGAAATCGTAATAAAAGCCATTCTCAGTTGCAGGACCGATAGTCACCTTAGCATCGGGATATAACTTTTGAACTGCCATCGCCATCACATGGGAGCAAGTGTGGCGAATCCGCGCTAGTTTTTCGGTATCGGCTTGCCGCAGGATATCACTAGGTTTAATATCGCTGGGCTTTACTGCAACTGCATCCATAACTTGATGTCGTGACCTTAATTTATTACAAGGGTTACAAAAATTTTACTTAGAGTCTACCATCTTAACTTTTTTTGCTGAATATTGCGATCGCTTTATATCTCAGTTTGGGAATTTAGCGATCGCACCCCAACCTAATACTTATTTATTTCTCGCAATTAGGCTACACTCTATGACAGACAACGATTTTCTAGATGACACCTTTTGCCCCTGATGAACCTATCCGATATCCTGAAAGACTCTGAGTATAAGCTTTCGCAGTTTAAGCCTGAAGAGATTGATTGGCTTGAGCAGTCGGTTTTTTTGAAATCAAGTACTAAGTCAAGTACTAAGGGGGATGTGCCTTATATTAAGTGTTTGGTGCGGGGTAAGGATATTAAGTTAACGCCTGAAGAAGCGGTAAGACAGCTTTATTTAAAGGTGTTGTGCGATCGCTATCAATATCCAATTAATCGGATTCGGGTAGAGTATGAGGTCACTTTTGGTAAGGAGAAAAAACGGGCTGATGTGGCGATTATGGACAAAGATCGCGCAGATGTTCCTTATATCATTGTTGAACTTAAAAAGCCTAAACTGAAAGATGGGAAAGAGCAGCTAAAGTCCTATTGCAATGCTACAGGCTCACCGATTGGTGTTTGGACTAATGGCGATCATATTGAGCATTATCAACGCAAAGATCCTAACTTCTTTGAAAAGATTTCTGGTATTCCTGCGGCTAATCAGACTTTAGCGGATATTCTCCAAAAAAGATTTACGTTAGATGATCTGAAAAAGTTGAATGAAGCGGGATCTCAGCCTACCCTGAAGGCAATTATTGATGAAATGGAAGATGAGGTGTTGGCAAATGCGGGTGTAGATGTTTTTGAAGAGGTGTTTAAGCTGATTTTTACAAAGCTTTATGATGAATGGTGTTCGGGGCGTAGTGGGCAGAGTGGTAAGCGCCAGTTACAGTTTTATAATTCGGGTCAGACAGAAACGGAGTTAAAGGAAAAGATTCAAAAGTTATTTGATGATGCAAAGAAGAAGTGGAAGGGAGTATTTAAAACGGATGATAAGATTGCTTTGACAGGTTCGCATTTGTCGGTATGTGTGACTTATTTAGAGTTTTGCAAGTTGTTTAACTCTAATTTGGATGTAGTTGATGAAGCTTTTGAATATTTGATTAATCAGAGTAGTAAGGGTGAAAAGGGTCAATATTTCACGCCTCGCTATGTGATTGATATGTGTGTGAAGATGTTGAATCCGCAAGAGCAAGAGTCAATGATTGACACGGCGGCAGGTTCTTCGGGGTTTCCTGTGCATAGTATGTTTCATGTATGGGATCAAATCTATGCAGATGAGGGCTTAACACGGAGTGATATGTTTACGGCGGAGGAGAAGTTGCCGCGTTGTGTGGATTATGTGAAGGAAAAGGTGTTTGCGATCGATTTTGATGAGAAGGCGGTAAGGGTTGCGCGAACGCTTAATTTAATTGCTGGTGATGGTGAAACTAATGTTTTACATTTGAATACTTTGGACTATAAGCGATGGAAGGAACGCTTGGATGATAAGGAATGGCAAAAAATCTATGGGACTGGTTTATGGCGTTTTTTAGAGTTTCAAACTGGTAAGGGTGATGATTATAAGGGGTTTGGTTTTGATATTGTGATGGCGAATCCCCCGTTTGCGGGTGATGTGAAGGAGTCAATGATCATTTCTGGTTATGACTTGGTGCGGGATAAGGTTGGGAAAAGTAGTAAGGGTGTGGGACGCGATATTTTATTTATTGAGCGCAATCTGGACTTTTTGAAGGCTGGCGGTCGAATGGCGGTAGTGTTGCCGCAGGGACGGTTTAATAATTCTTCAGATAAGTATATTCGTGATTTTATTGCGGAACGTTGCCGTATTTTGGCGGTGGTGGGTTTGCATGGAAATACGTTTAAGCCGCATACGGGGACGAAGACTTCGGTGTTGTTTGTGCAGAAGTGGAATGATGATCCGAGGGCTGGGGCTTTGTGTCCTCGTCAGGATGATTACAATATCTTTTTTGCGACGATGCGGAAGAGTGGTAAGGATAATTCGGGAGATAAAATCTATGTCAAGAAGTCCGATGGTTCGGGTGAATTTTTGTTAGATGATCACGGGCATTTGATTGTGGATCATGATTTGTTTAATCATGATGGATTAACTCAAGACGGGATTGCTGAGGCATTTATTGAGTTTGCAAAGAAGGAGGATTTAAGTTTTTTTGATTTAAGCTCATCTGTTACACCGTTTGATGCTGAGAAGTATGATCGGTTGATGGATGAGCTAGGAGCAGCAGAAGTTAGACTACAAG
This sequence comes from Pseudanabaena biceps PCC 7429, assembly GCF_000332215.1. Lineage (GTDB taxonomy): Bacteria > Cyanobacteriota > Cyanobacteriia > Pseudanabaenales > Pseudanabaenaceae > Pseudanabaena > Pseudanabaena biceps. Next base: position 14,564 of record NZ_ALWB01000077.1, on the reverse strand, counting down.
AAATGATGAAAGCTTATCGTTTAGATGCAGAATTTGCATCTCACGCAGATATTAGATGGTTAGAAAGACTGCAACAAAAACGGGATTTTTTGCCTCTTACCAGCTTTTTAGAATATATAAGCTCAGGTCATACACCATACAAGCATGATGTTCATCAAGGTGATATCAAGTTTATTACTGTCGAGTGCGTCGGTAGTCTAACTTTAGATGAGACAAAATTAAAATTGATTAAGCAGGAACACTACGACAAAGAGTTTCAAAAGAATCGAATAATTAAAAATGCTGTTGTATGCACTATTAAACGAAGAATTGGCAAGGCTTATCCTTTTTTAGATGAACCCACAGAAGCTATGGCTATGAATCAGGATGTAGCTATCTTAATTCCGAAACAAAATGTTCGTTCAGGCTATTTAGCTACTTATTTAAGCTCAAGAGTAGGGCAGTCTTTCTGTGATAGACAAAAGACTGAGCAAATGAATCCGTATATTAGTGTTGCTAGTCTATCGAGTTTACCAACTGTAATACTTAACGATTCTTTTCAACTAATAATAGAAGATTTAGTCAGAAAAGCTTATTCTGTTCTCTCAAATTCTAAAATTTTCTATCAACAAGCTGAAGATTTGTTATTGTCAGAGCTTGGGTTGAATGACTGGCAACCGACAGATGAAAATATTGCGGTTAAAAGTTTTTCGGCTTCGTTTGGGACAAGCGATCGGCTTGATGCTGAACACTATCAACCTAAATTTGATCAACTTACCGAAAAAATTGAACAAAAAGTAAACTTATCAAAACTCGGAGAATTATTAACTTGGAATCAACGAGGTAAACAGCCAAGCTACTTTGAAGAAGAGCAAAATATATTAGATGGTTTACCAGTTGTTAACTCAAAGCACGTTAGAGAAGGTGAAGTTATCTTAGTTGATAACCGTTATGCAAAATATCAACCCGAAGATAAACCTCTAATTATTCAAACTAATGATGTCCTGATTAATGGTACTGGTGTAGGAACTATTGGGCGATGCGCTCCATATCTACACAAGCAAAATGCTTTGCCAGATAATCACGTTACTATTTTAAGAACCAAGGTGCTTGATCCAGTTTATTTATCAATTTATATCAATAGTATTGCTGGTCAATATCAAGTTGAAAAATATTTAAAAGGTTCATCTGGACAAACTGAGCTATACCCTAAAGATATAGATAATTTTTGGGTATGGGAAGCTCCAGATAAAATCCAACAAAGGATTAAAAATAGGGCTGAAGAAGCACATCAAAAACGTGAACAATCCAAGCAACTATTAGAAATTGCTAAAACTGGAGTAGAAAAGGCGATAGAGGAAAATGAAGAAGTAGCGATTAATTGGATTGAGCAACAGCTTCAAAAACTAAATATTTCTATAAATCAATAGGAGAAATAACCATGCAAGCACTTAAAGTAATGGCAAGCATCAACGAAAAAGGTCAACTTACCTTAGATTATCCCCTTGAGCTAAAGACAAATAGCCGAGTTGAAGTAATCATTCTTGTCTCTGAACCAGAAGAAATAGAAGAACCATCTAAACAAGAAATCATTGCTGACTTTCGACAAGCTTGGCACGAAGTCATGACGGGGCAAACCATTCCCGTAGCTGCAATGTGGGAGCAACTAGGCAATGACTAATCAAATCAAAGTTGAAGCCTCACCAACATTTCTAAAAAATATTCGCACACTTCGTAAAAAATATCCGCGCATTCAGAATGATATGCAGTCAGTCATTCAACAACTAGAGCAAGGAGAATTATTAGGCGATCAAATATCAGGTATTGGCTACCCAGTCTTCAAACTGAGAGTTAAAAACAGTGATATTCAAAAAGGAAAAAGTGGCGGCTATCGTCTGATTTATTACGTCAAAACAGCGACAGGAATTGTTTTACTGACCGTTTACCCCAAATCTGAGCAAGCAGATATTGATGCTACCCAAATTCGTGACATTATTGCAGAATACAACACATAAAAATTTTAGGCATAAACTTATGACAGGAGATACAACTATGGAAGCCCAAATGCTTAGAGACATTATCAAGCAAAGTGTTCGCGAAGTCTTGAGAGAAGAACGCTTATCTCTTTTTCTTGCCCTAATCCCCCTTGTCAGCGACAAAGAGCTCCACGAAATCGAAGCAAAATTTGCCACCCCATCACAATATGCTCCTGAAGAATTTATTGACATGACCGACTGGATCAAATCATGAAAGTTAAATTCAGCAAAAATGCAATCAAATTCTTAAATGCTCTGTCCTCAACAGACCAAGAGCGAATACGGGAAAAGCTGAAAATGCTTGTACTCTCCATTGAAGAAAGTGGTTCAATCCCGTTTCAAGAACTAGACATTAAAAATCTCAAGGGTGAATGGAAAGGCTACCAAAGAATGCGTGTAGGTAAACTGAGAGTTATTTTTTGTGCAAGCGTTGAAGAGTTATTAATTTATGAGATCGACTTTAGAGGAGATATTTACAAGAGAAAATAAAACTTACCTCCGCATACTGATTTGCAAGAGTTACCACAAACTTACTTAGGGCTTACTATCCTAACTTTTTTTGATGAGTATATGATTAAGGATGTAGCTAGTACTTCTTGCAAGTGCAGCCAATACTAACAAACACTTATCGATCGCCTTATCAATTGCTATGGTTAATTCTGATTCTGAGCAATTACCCGACTACTCCAGCCAAATCATCACAGTACGTCCCGATCGCGAAACCGCCACATTGCAAAAGCTGCCCTACTTTGTGGGGATCTCTGGTGCTACAGCAGGAGCAAAGGGAATCTCGATGAATTTGGTGATCATTCCCGCAGGTGGTGCAGCCGAGCCACATTTTCATCGTGATTATGAGACTGCTATTTATTTGATCAAGGGTCGCGTAGAAACTCGCTATGGTCAAGGGCTGAGCCAATCGGTAATTAATGAAGCTGGTGATTTCCTGTTTATTCCCGCAGGTGTCCCGCATCAACCCCATAATCTCAGCGATACTGAGGCAGCTCATGCGATCGTTTCCCGCAACGATCCTAACGAGCAAGAAAATGTAGTTCTTTATAATCCCAATATTGAGTAGTTAAAAAGTAGTTAAAAAGTAGTTAAAAATGGATATTCATGCTTTAAGAGAAGATTATAAACAAGGGGAACTTAGACGCAAAGATCTGGATGACGATCCCTTTAAACAATTTGAAAAATGGTTTCAGCAAGCTTGTAATGCTGAGTTGTTAGAACCAAACGCCATGACCCTATCGACAGTGTCCGCACAGGGGCAGCCATTTATGCGCACGGTATTGCTGAAATATTTTGATACCAATGGATTGGTTTTCTTTACAAATTATGAAAGTCGTAAAGCAACTCAGATGAATGCAAATCCAAAGGTTTCAATTCTGTTTACTTGGTTGCCACTTCAAAGGCAAGTTCACATAACTGGAACTGCTGAGAAAGTAACTACTGCCGAATCATTAGAATATTTCACCTCTCGCCCCAGAGGTAGCCAGTTAGGAGCGTGGACTTCTCAACAAAGCTCAGTAATTTCCTCAAAACAACTTCTGCTGATGCAATTTGAACAGATGAAGAACAAGTTTTTGGATGGAGAGATACCTTTACCAGATTTTTGGGGAGGATATCGGGTCGTTCCCGATAGTTTTGAGTTCTGGCAAGGTTGTACCAATCGCTTACACGATCGCTTCCTCTATACTTCCCAAGAAGATCAATCATGGCAAATTCAAAGGCTTGCCCCATAAAGCATAGCTCCAATCAGTCCCACTTCAGGATTAAGCACGATATGAATAGGAATATCTTCTAAAACAGGGCTGACTCTTCCTTTAGTTTTGAGAATCCGCAAAAACGTTCCGTCTTGGAGCAAAGGTAATATTTTGGGAGCAATGCCACCCGCAATATATAAGCCACCATTCGGAATTAATTTCAAAGCTAAATTACCAACTTCGGCAGCATAAGCCTCTACAAACATTTGCATCGTCTGTGTGGCTAGATGATCAATATTAGTCTCACTATTAACTCCACAATTAGCTAATGCAGCATCAGCGATCGCCGATGCTGCGCCCGAATCTGTCTCTCCCGATTCCCAGAGCCGCACTTTTTCGGCAATTTCTGCGGATTCAGGAGGGGCAGCGGCGCGATCGCGCAAAAACTGATAAATCGCCACAATTCCCGTCCCTGAAGCGACGCGCTCTACCGATACGCGATCGTGGCGCTTGAGCAGATATTGCAATAATTCAATTTCTAAAGCATTTCTAGGGGCAAAATCCGTATGTCCGCCTTCGGTGGGATACACCTCATAGCGATCGCCATTCCATCCTAAAAAAGCTTCACCCAAACCCGTTCCTGCTCCAATTATCCCAATCGGCGCTCGTTCAACCAAACGACCATCTTGTAAGGTATGCAAATCATGGGGTTGCAATCCTAAAACACCATAGCCAACCGCCACAAAATCATTAATCAAACTCACGTTATCAATATTAAATTCTTCGGCAAGGCGATCGCTATCAAAAGACCAACCGAGATTGGTTAACTGCGATCGGCGATCGCGCACGGGACCAGCAATCCCCAAGCAAGCCGACGACAAATTTGGTAAATCACCTAGCTGATTTTCGGCGCTAGCTAGGAATTCTCTTAAAACATCTGAGAAACTAGGATAGCTAGCGCCCGCAAAACGCTTTTCAAACAGGATCGACAATCCATCGGCATCTTTTTGGGCTAGACGTAAAAGGGTTTTAGTCCCACCAATATCACCAGCTAAAATCATTGCCATATTAACTACCCTTTTAATTACCCTTAATTGCCGATCGCAAATTTATCTTGCCATCATTAATTAATATAGTGTCGATGCTTTGCACCGACACTATATTAATTTGGATTAATTTGGAATTAATTTGGATTAATTCGCTCGATCGCAAATCTTGCAGCCGATGCAACTTGTGGATGGGGATCTTTGACGAGGTAGTTTAAGGCTGACAGACTCTTTTCACATTTTAAATGCCCCAAAGCCTCGGATAATCTCTGTCTGGTCAACCAATCCTCAGACTGAGCAAATCGCAAAATTTGATCCACACAACGCAGATCGCCTACCTCACCTAAAGCCGCGATCGCTGCTTGATGCAGCATTGTTTCATCGCTCTCTAGGGCTTGAATTAAAGCATCGTAGGCGCGAATATCACCTAAATTACCCAAAGATACGGCTGCGCTAAACCGCACTAACCATTCTGTATCTTCATAAAAAGTCCTAAGCAAAGGTTCGACCGCTCGATTGTCCTGTAGATATCCCATCGCCCCTGCGGCATCAGCACGAATCCCATAATCATTTTCGGTTTCTAGAATTCTGGCTAATACTGGAAAACAATCCTCAGTATGCTTTAGTCCTAGGGCAAACACTGCCATCGAGCGGATTTGGAGGTTTTCATCGTCAATCACCTTCAAGATTAAAGGTACTGCTTCATCGGGCGATAGATCTCTCAAAGAAACCAAGGCTCGGAGGCGATCGCGGGAATTGTCACTGTCTAGTTGTTGAGCAATGTTACTTAAATCTGGCATTTGATCGGATATGGACATAAAAAGCTCAGGCTAAAAACTTAAGTATAGCGATCGCTTATAGAGGTTGGGATGGGTTTGCGTTTGCGTCTAATCTCGACTAATACTAATCGCTTATTTTTATGCGATTCTCAAGATAACCCGATGGGATGACCAAATATGCAAACTAGCTGTGTTATCCTATAGTCATTGTAATCACATTAATATCTTATGTAACCTAATTTAGTATTATCTATGGTAGTAAGCCGACATCTTTCAAGTAGTTCTACCGATTATATAGATATCTAAATTATCTGCTAGAGTTAAATCCGTAATATCGATGGCGTAAGGGTCGAAATTTAACTTAGTTGGTTACATACTGACATATTACACAAATTAAAATTTACTCTCGTGAGGAGTGGAATGATGAAAAAAGTATCTTTGAATCTAGCTGGTAGCCTCGGTCTTTTGGGTGTTATTGGTGCTGTTGCAGCAACACCTGCGTTTGCTGAGACTGGCGTTTCTCAAGTTAGCCAAGCTATTAACAATGATCCAGTTGCTCAAAATGTAACCTCGGTATCTCAACTTAGTGACGTTAAGCCTACCGACTGGGCATTTACCGCATTGCAGTCCTTGGTAGAGCGTTACGGTTGTATCGCTGGTTATCCTGATCGCACTTTCCGTGGTAAGCAAGCCACCAGCCGTTATGAGTTTGCCGCAGGTTTGAATGCTTGTTTAGACAAAATTAACGAAATTATCTCCGCAGGGCTTGCTGACAAGGTTAGCAAAGCTGACCTCGCCACCTTGCAAAAGCTTCAAGAAGAGTTCGCTGCTGAACTTGCCACTCTTCGCGGACGTGTAGATGCTCTTGATGCTAAGGTTGCGAAGCTCGAAGCTCAACAGTTCTCCACCACCACCAAGCTTTCGGGAAGTGCTATTTTCTCCGTACAAGGCGCTAGCGGAAATTCGGGCACTCCTAGCAACAGCAATATTTTCGTCTCTAGTCGGGTTCGCTTAGACCTCAACACCAGCTTCACAGGTAGCGACCTGTTGAAAACCAGATTAGAAGTTGGTAACGGAACCCAGAGCATTCCTAGTGTATTTGGTGCTGGTTCAACCACTGGTACTAATGGTGTTAGCAGCAATATTGGTTTCCAAACCTACGGTCAAGACTACACAGGTTTGACAGGCGGTTCTACCTTTACCCTTGCTAAACTGCGCTACGACTTTAACCTTGGTGATGCTCGCATCTCCCTAGGTCCTGTGATGCATGCTTACGATCACATTGATACCAATAGCTTTGCTAATGACGAGTCCGCAGACTTTGCATCCACTTTCTTCATCAACAACCCTCTAATGGTTTTGGTGAATGGTCAAACAGGTGGTGCTGGTGCTGCGATCGACTGGAACATCGGTAAGAGTTCTTTCACCGCCCGCGCCCTTTACCTAGCTGGTAACGGTGCTCAAGCTGCTACCAACGGTGTTACCAATGGTGGTCTGTTTGGCGATGCCTATCAATTAACTGGCGAACTCGAATTCGCTCCTAAGAACGCTAATGGTGACAAGCCCTTTGCGATCAAGTTGCAATATACCAATGGTGCTGTCAACAATGCTAATGTCAATGCCGCTGGTGTAAACCTAGAGTGGAAGTTCACTAAGGGTATCGCTGTATTTGGTCGTTATGGCTTTGGTACCATTGACAACCGTGGTATTGGTGCTACTACCGCTGCTTATACTCGTACTCTGTTCACTGGTACAAATACAACCACCGCAGGTAACCTCAGCCCTCAAACTTGGATGGCTGGGCTTGCATTCCCCGACTTGTTTAAGGAAGGCGCAATGGCAGCGATCGCTGTTGGTCAGCCTTTCATTGACAGCAATGTTGGCAACGCAAGTCAAACCAACTTGGAAGCTTTCTACAACTTCCCTGTAACCAACAATATTCGCATCACTCCTGATGTTCAGTTCATCTTCAATCCTAACAACACATCTGGCGCTACCATTTTTGTTGGTACTTTGAGAACTGTATTCTCGTTCTAGTATCGGTTTGAATAAATAAAAAAGGGGACGTTATACGTCCCCTTTTTTATAGCTGTAGAAAAACGAAGAAAAGAATGGCGGCGCTTTTCACCGCCATTCTTCTCTTCATTTTTGATTTTGTCCTCAGTTCAAAACCCCAAAGATGAGTGGCGGTGCTTCGCACCGCCACTCATCTTTGGGGTTTTATGTCCTAGGGAAACCTTACTTTGCTAAGTAGCTAGGCATAATTAATTACAAACCAAAACCCGTAAAGTTGCGCCCCTACGGAGCGCAACTTTACGGGTTTTGGTAGTTTATTTTGCAAAAGCACTTATCGATATCAAATTTTCTATGAAGGGCTGCGGATATTGCTGTTCTTAATGTTACTGAATACCCAGAAGGGCTTTTGCCATTGGAAAGTACGTTGACCATATTTTCGGGTCGGGACGACTCGCCCAATCGCGGCGGGACACGATCATTTGGAGGATAATTGCAGCTTGATCTTGATTGAGGTTTTGCGCGGTAACCTTAACCGATACATCAGAAACCAAAACTTCGCGGTCAAAGGTACGTTGAGCTGCCGATCGCGCTAGTATTTCGGCTTTACGGGTCATCACGGTAAAACCCTCATCTTGATTCACTAGTAGGCGAATATCTACCTCGCGACGCTCTGCAAACCCAGCACCAGCGATCGCCATCGTTGATAAAGTTGCGATCGCAGATAGCAGTAAGTAGTTAGTGAATCTAAGTAATGGCGGAGCCATAGAACAAGTCGGAGAAACATGCGATTTGTTTTTCATAGTCATCTTCGCCAGAAACTCACAAAAAATTATAGAAAAATCGCCAAGATATTAGCAAAAAACTGGGAAAGATGTGTGCTATTGTCTGCTAACAAATTTGGCTTTAGAGTGTAGCTCATTTAGGAGCCTATTTGCCTATCAATTTTGTCAACAAATTTTGGTAGTTATTTAAATTACCCTAAGCTGTCATTATGGAGGTCTTGTAGGGGGTGTTATGTCAAAAGTACTGATTAATAGTTTGATTGATGAAATCAATACATTGCTTAGCCGACCAGTGCGCTCGGTGTCCAAAAAAGCATCCCCAGATACGATCCATCAGAGAGAGCAGCTAAAACAGTTGCGATCGCATCTTGAGGGCTTAACCGATGACTCGCTACTGGGTAATTTGGAGCAGCAATATCAGGCTTTAGTAACGCGCCTACAGGGGCAAACACAGTCAACTAGTGAGTTAACTAACCGTGACGGAAATGGGGAGCCATACGGGCTTGATGGTATAAATATCCAAGAAGATGGCACAGGAAAATTTAAAACAGATAAACTAGAGACATCGTCACCCCTATTAGTTAGCCCAGTAGTTAGCAACCTATTTGGCACTGAATCTAACTTGACAAAGGAGAATAGCATAATGACGAATGGTACACCTGAGTCCAATTCATTTGTCAACGATCGCCTGATTGCTTCGCTTCAGCAAGCAATTCAGCAGACATTGCAACAAGTTGTCAAAGAGTCAGTCCAACAAGCAGTTAGCCAAACACTCGCGGTAGAAAGAGCGCTGATGGTGGGTGAAATATCCGCTAACTTAAATAAAATTGTCGAATCTCAACAGCGATCGCAAATAAGTCAAGAATTAATAACCTTAAACCAACAAAAGCAAAAACTTAATGCTGAAATTTCGCAGTTAGAAGCCGATCGCGTAACTTGGATGAGACAGTTTCAAGAATTTCAAGCTACACAGCAAGAAGCATTGGATCGCTCCCTGCAATCGGTTGATAATTACGTGCGGGATCAGATTTCTGACTCTCTACAGCAAACAATGGCAACAACTGTTGCAGAGAGTGTTAATCAGACCCTTTCCCAAAGCCTCCAAAATAATTTAGCCAATCTGTCTGCGGCGTTACCAGTTAATCCCGTCTCAGAAACCCCATCCACAGAATTTGTCAACAGGGTGCAGGAGCAAACCGATCGCTTCCTGATGCATCTTGATGAAATGTTCAATACTACTTTTCGTTCCTTAGAACAGGAAATCCAAGGCTATCAAACATCGATCTCCGCCAAGCTTGGGCATATGGAAACCCTCGAACAGAAAGGGGAAGCTTTAATTAATGCGTTAGTCGAGCGGATTGGGCAACAGTCTGAGCAAGTACCACAGGGCTCCGATCAAGAACTTCATGAAGTGGATATATTACCCGAACTGCCCGACGATATCCCCGCTCGATACCTTGAAACTTTTTCTGAACCTGCTGATGAGAATTTGATCGATGCTTTATTAGCGGGAGACAAGTTTGGCGAGACGATCGCCGAGCCTTCCGCCGAAAAATTTAGTGAGCCCTTTGCCGCCTCAAACTCTGAAATTGCCTTACTGGACATGGCAACTTCTGGCGATGGGGACGACGCTCTTGACTCATTAACGCCAGAGCTAGATTTAGACTTGCCTACAGAAACTACCCAATCTCCAATTCCTACGTCTGAAGATCCCGTTGTAGATACTTCCGAGACGATGCTTGGCTCGGAAGTTTTTGAGCTAGAAAGTATCTTAGGGGCTTCATCGGATACGTTATTTGAGCAACCAGTTCAACCCGTTTCGGACGAGCAGACCGCCATGGATTTGACCACCAATCCCTTAATCGATCTAGCTGGTTTTGGCACAAGCATTATTCTCGATCCTCAAAGTGCGATCGCCGCCCGTGAGTTGAATCCTGATTTTGATATGGAAGCGGCTACCCAAATTGTAGAGACCTTCGACATAACGCGATCGGCAATAGCAAAAGAAGGCGAAGATCATGATTTTGAGTTACTAGCTTTAAATTTTTCCGCGAATGATGCGAATGATAATGAAGTAGTTAGCGATTCTGGTGAATTAATTGACAATCCCGAACTGCTGCAATGGTTAGAGGAAACTAATAAACGCCCAAGTGCATTAACTAACCTCGTTGATGTGTCTGCGGATGAGGATTTATTATCTTGGTTGGGTAATGAAGCTATTGACATGGCAAAATTGCCAGTTCAGACCAAATCGAACGATCTTAATGATTCACTTGCTGAAATAGAAATTTTTAATGATTCCCCAATTAATTCGATTGCTTCGGAAATCAATTTAGATGCTATCAAAAAAGATAATGCGGACAGTCACATCGACGCGAAAATTGAACAGTTCTTTAGTAATTCTGGCAACGATCACGCCGATGATTCTGATGAATCGCTGATTTTGCTTACCAATAAAGGTAACGATACTTCGGAATTTGTTGAATGGGAAGACTCATTGGTCAATGAACTAAGTTCCGATCTTGCTCAACTTAATGCGGGGGGAGTGGATCCATTAATTGCGGCTAACCTCGATCAGTTTATTCGTAATACACCTTATTCCTTGACGAATTGGGAAGCTGCGGAATCTCAATCCTATCCCACTATCATTGAGGTTTCTGCTGATGATCCGAGTGAGCCTATTCCATCTCAACTAGCAAATACATCAAATGAGTCTTTGGAAGTACCTTTAATTATCGAAAATCCAAATACTTTATTTATTGATAGTTTTGCGAATTCCTTTGCCGATCGCACCGACGAACAGTCGGAAATTGTTGTAGATATTGCTGATTTACAGTTATCGCCATTCGCATCGCCATTAGCATCACCATTGACCACGGCATCGAATGAGATTCCTGAGATCTTTGATAATCCTGATTCGCTTTTTGAGCCAACTGCTGGAAATGAGTCCCCATCAACTGCGCCTAAGTCTGTGCCTAAGGTTGAGGATGATATGGATGCAATTTTTGCGGAAGTAATTGCCGAAAATGCCGCTAAATATAACCAATCTAAGCCCTTTACTATTAGTGACGAGCTGGATGAGTTATTTGTGGAATCGGCATCCGAAAATACGAATTTTGCAGCTAATAACAATACCTATAGCAATACCTACGCCAACGATCTCAACACCGATCTCAACATAGATCTTGGCAACGATCTCAACATGGATCATGAAAGCGATCTTGATACCCTTCTATTTGGTTTCGATGCTGCAAATGAGCTAGAGGAAAACGATACCACCATGCAGGTAATCCCACGGGAGGGCTATAGCAAGCTTGATGCTGGGGCGGCAACCATACAAGAGCCGATTAGTCCTTTTGTGTCAAGGGATGTCGAAGAAGAGTTGGATACAATTTTGCAAGGCTTTGTCCAGGAAGACTCGATAGTCTCGCTGGACGATGCAGATATGACTAAATTTGCGGTAGCTGAGGAGATCTTAACGGTACTAGAAGATCCTACGGCAGATATGACTAAATTTGCAGTAGCTGAGGAAATTTTAACAGTACTAGAAGAGCCGAATATGAACTCTTCTCAGATCGAGGCGGAAGAGGATGATTGGACTGCCGCGCTCGATCAGATCGAGTCTAACCTTTTATCTAAGACCTCAGGTAGCAACAAAACTGAAAATATTCCCAAAGATAATATTGCATCGGAACCTTTTGAATTGTCTGCCGATGAGTTTTTTGCTTCTTTGGAAAACGACAAGCTGAATAACCTTGCCGATACTGCCGATACTAATGAGAAAAAACTCTCGCCAGAACCTACCAATGTAGAGGCTACTGAAGATCTCTCCGATTTTATGAATTTGGAGAATGAATTTGAGGAAGCTGAGGACGACTTCTTGCTTAATGAGTTCGCTGATTCCCAGCATGATGCCCATACTCCTGTCGCCGATAGTGAGTGGGATAATTTATTAAAGGATTTAAATTCCTTTAACTTTGCTCAACCGTTACTTGATGAACGTCGCGAGCAACTTGGCTTGTCATCGGTAGCACCCATTACGGATACGAGCGAAAATGTTTTTGATATTGATTCCTTGGTATTGGAATCAAAAAGTAAAGCCCTAATTCCCACGCCACCTGAGAAGGAGGTCTATAGTCTTGATGATACTTGGATTTTAGGTGTGGATTTTGGTAGTACCGCCATAAGGGCGAGTCTGCTCAATGCTAGTACTGGTCGTTTATATCCCTTGTACTTAGATGATGCTGATGAGATGCTATGCCAACTGGTTTGGGCAGACGATCGCAGTTTAGACGATCCGATTGCTAAGGAACTGCGGGTTCTTACTAAGCGATCGCATCTTGCTGGCTTAGAAAATGGAGAAGTCGCAATCGGGCATTTCAAACAGTTTCTCAAATTAGGTTTGCCCTATCGGGGCGTGAGTGCTTGGCAACCGATCATTCAATGGTCTATATCGAATCAGAACAGCTTGCGGTGGTTTGTCGCCGCACTTAAAAATCTGCTGGAGCAGATCCAAACCCGTGCCAATCATCCCAAGCTGCCTGATGTGGGGTTGATTTTATTAAAGCTAAGTGGCGTGGTCTTTGGTTATCCTACTAACTGGTCAGATACTTATATTCTCAATGTCCGCGAAGCCATTTTGAAAGCAAAATTAGTCAACCATGCGGAACAGGTGATGGCGGTCGAACAGGCGATCGCGCCAGTTTTATCTCTAGTCCATGATCGGAAGATATCTGAGGAAGTAACGCTACTGATCGATGCAGGGGCAATTACGACTAGTCTCTGTCTGGCTAAAGGGCTTACTGATGCTAAGGATCGCTCGAAGTTACATGTTCGTAGTCTTGACTATGCAGGAATTAGTATTAGTCAAGATATTGTCGTGCAGTTGTTCTATCCCCATTGGTTGTTAATTACCAATCCTAACCGCCATCTCTGTAATTTCGATCGCTTGAGCTTGCCAGAGGTTGGTGCTTCGGCAATATCGCAACGGGTTCTCCTTCAGCAATATCTTTTGAGTTCGGATATTGGTCGCAAAATGCTCGAACTAGCCGATCGCATCAAGTCAACATTTGGTAGGGATGTTGGTGTTGATGAATGGAACGAGGATCTAATGGGACAACCGATAGTTGTCTTGCGTCGTGAATTGGAAAATTTAATTTTGCAACCATTTATTCAACGACTCAATCGGGAACTGAATGCAATTCTTAGTAATGCGGGAATTTTAGGAGAAGATGTCCGCCAAGTTTTGCTATTAGGAAGTACGATGAATATTCCTTTGCTATCGCGGTGGTTGGCTCAAAAACTACCTAATGCTAGCATTGACCCCCTAGCGACTTCTATGGTGGCAAATGGTTTAGCGGTTTCACCCCTCTATCCCCATCTCCAAGACATTGCGCGCCAGCAATATTCTGATTACTTCCTGTTACAGGAAATCTGCCGCCTTAACCTCACGCAATCAGTTAATCCCACTCAGCTACTTCAGCAGCTACAAATACGCGGAATTAATATCAAAGTCTGCCGCGATCGCATTTTAAGTATTTTGCAGGGTGATCTACCCGAAGGTTTGTTCCCTTGGCAAGAGTCCGAAAATGCAGTGATTTTGGAAGATCCCACTCTCAGCAGTGAATTATTTGCGGGTAGGTTGTTTGAACTGGAAACTGATGGCACTTATCAACCTAATGTGGTCAAATTTCAGCAGTTACGGGTCTATTTACAAGCCATTATTGGCAATATGAGTCAGACCCTAAATGAGCCCCTAGTTTTTCCTGAGATCAAGACTATGGCGATCGCAAAGTGAAAAATGGGGATGGGCAGAGCTTTGCGCCGCCCACCCTTATACAGCTATATTCACTTAACAAACCCAATAGAGAGTTGCGGCGCGAAGCGCCGCAACTCTCTACTTACAGCAATTATCGATCAAACGAACCACAAGAAGATTTTTGAAAGCTTTGCAAAGCAAAGCTTTCAAAAATCTTCTGGGTTTGGGTTTGAGCGCAAAGCGCTATAAATATAAAGAATAAAATAATTAACAGAATAAAATCCGAGCCTTTGCTGATCGTTGCATGGGCAATACCAGTTTTTTTCGCTACTTTTTTATAATCAAAAGAATCATAGGGTTTTTCAACTAGGGCAATGCTTTGTAATTAACAGGTAATTAACAGTCTTACAACGCATTGCGCTCAAACCCAAACCAAGGAAATTTTTGAAAGCGTTGCTTCGCAAC
>NZ_ALWB01000076.1 GCF_000332215.1 Pseudanabaena biceps PCC 7429 | reverse complement strand
GGGTGTCATCTTTTTAACCTCATTTTTTATTCATTTTCTCATATGTCATCTATAAGTAGAAATACTCATTGCATTAGTGAGATGCTCCCAACACGATCGCCTATATTAATCTTGAGACTTAAGCGATCGCAGATTAAGAAAAGGGAAATAAAGACTTGAAGAATACTTGGAGTCTTTGTTGATTATGACGGCTGAGGGAAACGCCTTATTAGTATCACTGTCCACCAGATCACAAATAGTGTAAAAGCACCTAATAAAGCCCAAAATGGTATAGTGATATTGAAATCTTTGTTTGGACTGAGATTAGCTAAAAACGTCAGATGAAAAATGGCAATTATGAGTAATGTCGTTCCAACTCCAAACCAAGAAAAATGTATTTTGAAAAAACTTAATGTCTCTTCGAGGTGATCGGATGATAGCCAATATTCACGATAGGGCAAGTTAATTAATGAAGTTGGCAAGTGCTGGAGGAGTAAAGGAAAACCCAGCGCAAAGGAACTGGTAATTGCCAAGGTGACAAAGTACAGAATAAAGTAAATAAACTTGGAAGAGGTTCCGTTGACTTTTCCTGCGGCATCGAAATGAGAGCCCACGATATCTGGGAGTAATGGATAGAAGTAGATACTTTGGGCGATCGCTAATCCAAATAAAAACAGAACTATATACAACGGTAGTTTCATCACTGTATGCTCCTTAAGTATATTTACTAAGTAGCTGATCGCAATTAAGCATAAAACCCCAAAAAACTATGGCGCACGATGTGCGTGCGCTATGGGTTTTAGTTCTGTTTTTTTAATTACGCTTAGCTACTTAAAATTATCTAAGCAAACTACAAATAAAGATATTTTTTGCAGATAGTTGTAACAAAAATCCATTTATGGGATACGTTAACCCCATCGGGAGGCTAAAGTATAAGTAGATACTTATATGGAGTTAAAAGGCGTGTCCCCAACTGAAATCGCAAATATTTCTGGTCAAGTAGTATCAGTAGTAGATGCCAATTTAAATCAAAATTCAGATCGAGGCTTAGATCAAATTAAGACTAGTGATCTACATGTGGTCGAAACTTGTCCATTGCTAGCACCCGTGGCAGTTAAAACCGAGTTACCCATTACCACCGCGATCGCTAAAGTTGTTTCCGAGGCAAGGGCTAGAATTCGCAATATTTTAAATGGTAGCGATCGCCGCTTACTTGTGGTAGTTGGTCCCTGCTCGATTCATGATGTTAAAGCTGCCCGCGAATATGCCGAAAAATTAGCTAAATTCCGCGATGAGGTCAGCGATGCCCTTGAAATCGTGATGCGGGTTTATTTCGAGAAGCCACGCACCACAATTGGCTGGAAAGGATTGATCAACGACCCCCATCTTAACGGGACCTTTGATATTAATTACGGGATCCGCATGGCAAGGGGGCTATTGATAGATGTGGCGAAATTGGGCTTGCCTTGTGCAACGGAATTGCTCGATCCGATCATACCTCAGTACCTAGCGGATCTAATTTCTTGGACGGCGATTGGGGCAAGAACTACCGAGAGTCAAACTCACCGCGAGATGTCTTCTGGGCTGTCGATGCCTGTTGGTTTTAAAAATGGGACAGATGGCAGCATTGATGTTGCTATTAATGCGATGCTGTCAGCACGGCAACCCCATCGCTTTCTCGGAGTTAGCAATGAGGGTTTAGCGAGTATTATCACCACTTCAGGTAACCCCGATGGGCATATCGTCCTGCGTGGAGGCAAACAAGGTCCCAACTATGACAAGGCTCATGTAGATGCGATCGCTAATCGCTTAAGCGATCGCCAGTTGCAACCCTACATGATGGTTGATTGCAGCCACGATAACAGCGGACAAGATTACAAAAATCAACCGATCGTACTGCAAGACATTAGCGAGCAGGTGCGTAATGGGTCTGAATACATTGTGGGGATTATGCTCGAAAGCCATCTCAATCGTGGTAAGCAACCTTTGAAAGACTTGGCGAAGTTGGAATATGGCAAGAGTATTACCGATGGTTGTATTAATTTCGAGACAACTGTCGAGGTTTTAACCGATCTCGCTCAGGCTGTTAGAGCAGGTCGTTTTTAACTGCAAAAAGCGCCCATTGGGCGCTTTTTGCTGCCGTCCTTTAGCACTTGTTGCAATGATTAGAGAGTCTGCCCATAGCCCAATCAGAGATCTATGCCAGCAGAGTCCTATTGGCAAAAAGTTACCTAATGCGCTTTATATACATATCTCCGCGATCGCCTATCTCTCCCCACAGCTACAAGAAAGCGATCTCCAAGCTAGATCGCTACTTTCAAAAGAAAGCCAATTCACCATCATCAAATTCAATTACGAACAACCTAAAATCTCCTACCTCTTCTATCCAGACTTTGATACAGATCCTCATCCCGCATTACATCACAGCATTCAAGTTGACCTAAAAGCTCAAACAGTCCAACATCGTGACTATCAAAACTCACCTAATCCCCCGATCCTGCATCGCAAAGAAACCTTTGTCAACCTAGATTATCCCAACTATCAACTATTTGCCCAATTAACCAAACAAGAAGAAGTAATTGGGCTATTTCATGAGACGCGCATCATCGGCACTCGCAAAGGATGGGAACAACGTTTACAGGAATACCATGTCGAACTGAAAGAGCATCAAGTTATCTCCTCGCCACCTCAGATAGGGACTAGGGGTGATGGTCTCAAAGAAGGTATCAAAATTGATCGCCATAAAGCTGCTATTCATCGCCCCGATCTATCTAAGCCCGTTCGCCTTGCCCTAGAAGCAGGACTCTTTACAGAAGGTGCAACCTTCTTTGACTATGGCTGTGGTCATGGTGAGGATATCAAAAGAATTAGCGATCGCGGTTTCACCAGTGCTGGTTGGGACCCATACTATCGACCACAGAGCGATCGCACTAGCGCCGAAATCGTGAACTTCGGCTATATCATCAACGTCATCGAATCACAGATCGAAAGACGAGAAGCCCTCATCAAAGCATGGGAATTAACGCAAAAAGTTTTAATTGTCTCGGCACAGGTTTTAATCGGTGATGTGGGCAAAGGACAAATCGCCTACAGTGACGGTGTTGTGAGTAGCCGTAACACTTTCCAGAAGTATTACGAACAAGAAGAACTCAAACTCTATATCGATCAAGTATTAAGCGTAGATTCTGTGCCTGTCGCTCTCGGCATTTATTTTGTATTTCGTGACGAAATGCAAGCGCAAAGCTTCAGAGCATCACGTTTTCGTTCGAGAGCTACTACACCCAGAATCAGACTTGTATCCAAACGCTTTGAAGACTATCGCGAATTACTTACTCCATTGATGGATTTCTTTACTGAGCGAGGCAGGTTACCCGTTGGAGAAGAATTACAAAAATTTGAGCTATTACTGACGGAATTTGGGACGGTACGCCGCGCCTTTAACTTGATTGTAAGCGCCACAAATCAAGATGAATGGGATGCGATCGCTGATAAGCGCCGCCAAGATATTTTAGTATTCCTAGCCCTCAGCAATTTTGATAATCCCTACAAACGACTCAAATTAAGCCAACTTTCCCAACAATATCAAACCGATATCAAATCCCTATTCGGATCTTACCAAGGGGCAAGTACCACTGCTGACTTGATGTTATTTAATCTAGGTCGGGAAAGTTTCATCGCTACCTGTTGCCAAAACAGCAAAATTGGGCGACTAGATCAGCAAGCCCTTTATGTTCATATATCGGCTTTAGAACATCTCGACACAATGCTTAGACTCTATGAAGGATGTGCTAGCCGTACCATTGGCAGAATGGATGGAGCCACTTTAATTAAATTCCATCTTCATAAACCCAAAATCAGCTATCTTTTTTGCCCCGAATTTGATCGAGATCCCCATCCGAAAATACAGGGCTCCATGCAAATTGACCTAAGAGATTTACAGGTTCGCTATCGTGACTATCACAACTCTGATAACCCACCTGTAATTCATTGCAAAGATGCCTATGTCCTTCCTGACTATCCTCAGTATGAGAAGTTTGCTAAATTAACTAAACAGGAAGAAAGTTGGGGATTGTTAGAAGATCTGAAAAACATCTCATATTGGCTAGGCTGGCAAGCAAAATTAAAAGAATCTTGTGCGGAACTTCAAGGGCATCGTCTTACTTGGCGCAAAGACACAGATTCAGAAATAATTAAGCTGCTGAAATCTAAGATTAAGGCTAAGAAATTGATAAGTAGCTAAGCATGAGTAAACTTACAGAGTTTTGCGCTCAAATCCAAACCAAGAAATTTTTAAAAAGTTTCTTGTGGTTCTTTTGATCGAAGATAGCTATAAAAACCAACGCCAGTCTTGCTAGGACATAAACCCTAAAAGAGGGTTGCTGCGTGGAGCACGGCAACCCTCTTTTGGGGTTTATGTCCTGATACAGTAGACGGTAGCTATAATTATGCTGAACTACTTATTAATACCAATTCACGAAAGTGTGACAACACTTTTGTGAATTAAAAACCAAACCCAGTAAGGTTTTTTAAAGCTCAAAATGGCTTAGCCATTTTAAGCTTTGGTATAAAATCTATTTTGATAGAATAAGCAGTAGCATTTTTGGTCGAAGGAAGGGCTAATTCTCAACCTTGCTGGGAAGAAGAATTAAGTCTTCAATCTTTCTAACATGGGGATCGCCTGATAAGTAGCCAATACCACGATGGAGATGAAGACGAAATTGTGTAGCAAGGGTCTCTTTATCAGTTTCTAGTCCATCATTATGACAGCGCTGTTTTAGAGCAACTATGAAAATATCTGATAAGTTACCAGCGAAAACTTGCCAAGTCATCTCTATGTTACTGTCAGTAACGATGCTAATAATTGAGGGGGGAGTAGGCTCTGCTAAAGATTTGCATAGTGCCCAACGACAAAGAATGTTCCAATTTTCAATATGGGTAGCACGTTTTAGTTTAAGCAATTGCTCCCTAGCATTTTTGGAGAGTCGAATGCGTTCAATAGGGGGTTCCATAGATTAATCACTTAAATAAAAAAGATTTTAGTAATATTTGTGCCACGCTTTGCGCGGCACAAATATTACCAGAAATAACCCGATCGCACGGACGTACGATTAATTGATTCGTCGTAGTCTAGGATATATTCGTGGGCGATTAGTTGATTTTGACGTAGACGAGTTACCTCTTCTTTGCCGATTTCGGTATCAGTTGAGAGTAGGATCACTTGTTGGCTAGCATTGGGGAAATAGCGATCAAGAAGATTTAAACGATGGGATGAGTCCAGACGACCGAGCGGTGTATCAATGACAACGGGTAACTGACAACCTGAGACACGGGCTAATCCCCAGAGGAAGGCGATCGCTAGCATTTGTTTTTCACCTGCGGAAAGGCGATGTTTACGGATAGATTTACCTTCAGCGTTGTATAACTCTAGGCGAAAGGTATCGGGAGCGATCGTGATACGATGCACAAGGCGAGATTTGTGTAGAAGATGGAGAAAGCATTCAGTGACGCTATTTTCCAATTGGGCAATTTTATGGGCTGTGAGTTCCTTTCTAAAGGCATCCATAGTTGCTTGCACTTTAACAACAGACTGGAAGAAAAATTCTAAATTGCTTCTTGCGACTATGGTTGTTCCATAGTTTTCTAGTTCTCTTTTACTAGAGATCAACTTGCGTTCGAGTAGAGCTAAGTTACGTTGAGAGTCATCTAGCTCATTCGCAAAGGACTCACAAACTGATATAGCTGCTTCTCTCTTCTGCAATAGTTGTTGATAGATTTCTGGACTTGCCGCAGAAGCAATCACTTTTTGGATTTGAGAGCTTTCGCGATCACAAGATTTTAATTTTTGCACTGTGATATTAGCTAGAGCAAAGGTTTTAGGTAAATTGTGCTCTAAAAGATTTGAGAGTGAGTTCATTAGATTAAGATCGCTACCAAGCCATATTTCTCCATGCTGCGATTCATCTTCGAGTTGAGCGAGTTCGGTTTCCAAAAATTCTTGGACTAAGCGATTGTATTTTTTAGGGAAATTCTGATCTACAAATTCTGATAGTTTGCGATCGCGTTCTTTGATCAGATCTAGAGCAGCTTTAGCTTTTTGCAAATGCAGCTCTTTTTGACTTTGGGAGAGTGCTTGTTCTAGCAGAGGTGATTTAATCAACATCAGAGGTAAACAAGTTTCTGCTAAATCTAGCAATGATTTTCTGTGCTGCTCGGCTTCTTCTTTGATTCTTTGATAGCTTTGTTCTAACTCTTGCTTGTCTCCTGCCGCTTTTCCACCTTTACGCATAAATTCACGCTCAGCATCTGCTAGAGCGACTTTGGCTATCTCTAAGTCAGTTTCTAATTGAATTTTACGCTCTTTTTCTAATTCAATTTCGGCTAATTGCTGCGTGATTAGGGTCTCAATCTCCGCTAGTTTGTTAAAGGCTTCTGTATCAGATGATTCACGCCGTTTTTTGCTGGCTAAGACTTCTAAATCAATTTCTAAGCGATCGACTAGTTCTAATCCGAGAATTGTACGAATAGCATCGACGATTCCTTGTGTGGGAGTGTCTTGAAGCGCAAGTTCTCGAACTTGTTCGCCGTCGAATAGAAATAAACCCGAAATACCAATGGGCATGATCTCTTCGATAAATTCATCCCATGTGTTGGTCAGAGTTTCATTATTCCAACCATCGACACGAACTTCTAAAATATCGCGACCATTTTTAGGTTGCTGTGTCCAGCGACGGGAGACGGAGATGGGAGCTTGACGCAGTTCCGATTTATTGGAACTAGCTTGCTCAAAGACTAATTCGATCGCAGCTTCTTCGCCGATTTTGGCTTCACGATTGACGCTTTGAGAGAGAAATTCGCCATAGCTGAGATTACCTCTTGTCGAGCATTGGGCTTTTGCGCCGTATAGAACAAGGCGAAGGGCATCGATAAAGGTCGTTTTTCCACCACCATTTAAACCACCGAGCAGAACAATTGGTGGATGATCTTCACGGACATCGATAGAAAGATTGATCGTGTGCTTTCCTTGGTAAGCACCGAAATTTTGCAGAGTTAATTCGCGAAAAATCAAGACTTTACCTCTGCAACTGGGGAGCCAAATTTCATTGATGCCCAACTATTAGCTTTTGGATTAGCTTTCTCGACAGCTTCTGATTCGGTAGGTTTAGTTGGTTGTCCTAGGGCAAGTTGACGCACTTTATCTGCATCTCCTTTCTCGGCAGCATCTTTTATATTTTTGAAACGATGGGCGTTTTGAATTGCTTCTTCGGGCGATCTCGAACTGGTTTCAAAGCATTTTTCGAGGGCTTCATAGATACCGACGCGGCGCATTTTGCCATAATGTTGCTTTTCAACGCTGAGCAGTTTGGTGGTGAGTTCAAGGTGCATGGCATTGTCACCACAAAGTCGAGCGAGGATCTCCCATTCATCGGCTCCTAACAGGCTTTGATTGTTAGGATTGTTAATGTCTTGGAATTTTTCGCCCGTTACATCGAGATAAATATGGGGCAGAGCGTCGTCAAATTCATGTTTGTCTTCACGCCAAATTCGCCGAATTTCGCTGAGTTCGGCTTGGGTAATTAATTCAATTTCTCTCATCTCAGGTGGTGCATTTTTACGCGCTTCAGTTTGTGCTTTGAGTAATTCCCTCAGCCAATGTTCGCGCCATTTTTTGGTATAAGGACCGGGGATCGGTTTGACTTCTTGTTTGCCGTCGCTGTTGTGGGTAAATAGCTGTACGTTGCCACTCATGCGCCTAAAGTCACGTTTGTCCCAATCATTCTCTCCTTCAGGGCTATCGAGGGCATTGCGTAGATCTAGCATGGGCTGCATCCATTCTTTTTCGTCATCATTGAGGATCATCGCTTCCATCGATTTGTCTTTGTTGACGAGGGTGCATACCCAGCAACCAAAGCGGGAGTCACCACAGCTAGGCGTATTGCTATCGATCACTAGAGGACATTCATTGTCGGCGGTTGCACCGCGATACATGGTGAAGAGGTCTTGATTGCTGTTGCCCCAAGGGTTGGGATATTGCATGAGGTATAGCCATACTTCGCTATTACTCCAGTCGGCAATGGGGCTATAGATCAATGAGTTGGGTAGGCTACCGCTATAAAGCAGGGATGTGAGGCTGTTGTCGCCAATGCGATCGCCAATACTGCCCATTTCGTGATCGTTCATCGATCGCGATCGCCTAGAGCTTTCGGCTTTGCGTGTGCCAAGGACGATGATTACTTCCCCTTTTGCCCTGACGACGTTTTGGACAAATTGATTGGATGGTTTGATTTTGAGGCGTTCGGTACACCATCTAAAGCCGTTGCGGGGGGCGGGGTAGCCTTTGCCGATGAGGTTAACCCAGAATGTGTCTTTCACATCAGGTACTAGTAAATTCGCAGAAATTGGTAAGCCTTGCTCAGTGGCGGCGGCTTGCATATTGGCGATCGATTGCTTAACCCATGCAGCGACGATGGGGTTTTCGACACGGGTGTCGGTGGTGATGACGTGAATTTGTTTGGTGCGGCGATCGCTTGGTAGTTGTTGGAGGGCTTGCCAAACGAGTTGCAGGGTGGCGGTGGAGTCTTTGCCGCCTGAATAGCCAATAATCCAAGGGATTTCGTCATGGCAATACAACTGCTGGATCTCAATTATCAGCGCTTTGATGTCTTCGATTAATTGGGGTGCAGTGCGTTGGGGTTCGGTCATGGTTTATCAATTTGCCTTGTTTTTCGGGATATCCCTATTACTGTTGTAGTCCAAATGGACTACAAATGATCAAGAATAAACCGCAGGGTAGCAATTTTTCTACATTCGCTAGTTCATTTGCATCAAGTTCTCGAAAGGGTGCCGACTTTTCCAGCGATAGGTATAAAAATCACGAAAATCAACGGAGAGAATGCGCCCATGCCCCAAGTGTTCAGCAAGAATAATCAGGGAAGCATCTGCAAGATCCATTGGCAAAGAGCTATATTGATTAATCAGTTCACCAATTCTTTTGCCATCTTGAACTTGTAAATCAAAAACCTCAAAAGCTCCTATTTCTAGGCTATGTATAAATGTTTGCTGGGCGTTGTTTCCTGTGCGTTTTAGGAGAATATGACAAGTTTCGGTGATAATGCACCATGTGGTAATGAGTGGCTCATCTATGGTGGCTAAAACATTTTGAGCGCGGACATGATAATCATCGCGGCGATGGATCAATGCAATCCAAAAGCCTGAGTCAACGATGACCATATTTTTCGTTTAGGCTGTCGGTGAGATATTGCTTGTAATTCACGGATAAGTCAGGATCTCCTTCAGCACAACCGATCAGCCCTGCTTGTTGGAGAAGTTGCAGTGGTTTGGGGGATTCTTGGCGAAGTTTTTCATAGTAAAGGTCGATCGCTGCTTTCATGATTTCCGATGTGCCTTGGTTGGTACGCTGGCGGATATACTGAAATTTATTGGTGCGATCGCTGTCAAGACGGGCGTTAACTCTCATATCTTTATTTGTCATAACGCTGTATGACAGTATAATCCATATTTAGCAAAGCATTTATCCCCTAATCACGGTAATATTTCGTCCTGCGGGACTGATCGCTATCTCAGTCGTTGTCCGATCGCTAAGCATCGGTAACTGCTCACGGCGATCAAATATCACTAACCAGCCCGTATCTAAATTCAAGCCCGATAGATATTTATCCAATTGTTTTAAGCCTTGATTGAGTGGGTCTGGTTTGCGATCGCGCCATACTTTTAGCTCCATTCCCAAAGTCACCTTGCCATAGCGCAAACATAAATCCATCCTTCCCGAACCGATCGCATATTCGCGTTCCAAAGTCCCCTTACCATTGACCACCCGATGCAAAAATGCCATCATCACTAAATGGGGCGCAATCTCTGGATAGGGAGTGCTTTTAAACAATGGTTCTCCATGCTGTCGCCAAAATTCTAGAAATGCCTCTAACAAGCGTTCAGGTAGAAATTCACCCTGTTCACTTAGCCAAATTGGTTGAATGTATCCCATAGAAGCCGTAGTTACATAGGCAAGCACTCTGGGCAGTACCTCTTGATAAATGGGATTGGCGATCGCTAATCCATTCTCGTTACTGCATAACCCTAAATCCAAAACATAGCGAACATCATCCTGTGGTACATCTGGCAATTCTTGACCCGCTAAAATTGGCTGGATAATCGCTTTCACTCGTTCATCTCGCAATCTTTCCGCAAGACTATCTAAGTGAGTATCCTGTCTTTGAATGAGAATTTCTTTAGCTTGGTTGACTAACTCAACCGTAATTGGAATTGCGGGATCTTTGGCGATGTATTCGGTGATTTCTTTAGCGATCGCATTGACAAGCCAAGGCTGTCCCTGTGTCAAATGAAATGCTAATTTAATCGCATCTTCTGTAAATATTTGTCCTGTGGCTGCTGTATGTTGTTTATAGAGATTTCTCACTTCTTCAAGGTTAAAATTACTAAGTGTGAAGGAACGCACTTTGATATTAAAAGGACTAGATGTATTTAGGCGATCGCTTCCTCCTGATGCATATTTATAATCTCGTACATCGCGCATTCCCACTAGGGCAACTGATTGGGGAAAGCCCTGCGGACGATTTGGGAAACCCGATCTTAATTGCCTTAATACAGAAATTAATGTTTCATTGCTCAAAGCGTCAATTTCATCTAAAAAGACGACTAACGGGCGGGAGGATTGTTCAGCCCAGTTGCTTAAGTTTGTACCAATTCTTGCGCCTGCGTCTGCTTCTAACCATTGTTGTGGTTGAAGTTCTTTGGGCAAGCGAAACCGTATTGATTGCTTCCATTCATCTAAAATGGCAAGTTCGGCTGCTCCCACATCGTCAGAAAATACTGCACCAACTTCAAGGGATAGCATCACCGATGTATATCGACCACTAGCGGTTAGCTCCTGCGCTAATGCCATCATGGCTGTGGTTTTGCCAGTCTGCCTTGGGGCATGGATGACGAAATAATTTCGTTGATCGATTAAATCAACTAATTCAGGCAGGCGATCACTTGCTGGCAGCATATAGTGAATGTCTGCTTGACAAGGACCTGCGGTATTAAACCATTTCTTCATCATGTTAGCTATTTAACAGGGCATATACTCTTTCAATATATAGCAAGGGGCTAAGCAAACCTAATCCTGTAAATGAGGAGATCGTAAAATGGATAAAGTAAGTAAATATCGGGAGTATGTTCAAAGTTTATTGTCTCGATATGTGAGTGGTGATGTGTCTGATGATGAGGTTGAGGTTCAACTGATTTTTGATGTGGAAAGGGATCATCAGTGGCTCAATATTGGCTGGCAAGAGTTAAATCGTGTGTATCGATGTGTTATGCATTTTGATATTAAGGATGGCAAGATTTGGCTGCAACAGAATTTGACCGATCAAAATCCTGCGGAGGAGTTAGTTGCTATGGGTGTGGAAAGGCAAGATATTGTGTTGGGTTTACAACCGCCATATAAGCGTCCATATACAGATTATGGAGTTGCCTAAAATCAGGATTGTAGATTGTTGTCATGACAACATATAGGTCTGACAGTCAAAAATAATGAATAAATTAACCGTAGGAATTTTAAATGTCCCTCAGCACAAGGTCTACGTATTTAATGATTCATCACGATTTTTGATTAGTTCTTTTAACCGTTGATCACTTTTTTTATTTCTACCATCTTGACCTACTTGTTGCAGTAAAAATGTTTCTGCTGGAGTTCGATTTGTAGCAATAACTCTATTTTGCAATGGATTCCAAAAAATATAATGCCATTCCTGCGAGTGAATCCAGAGATTCGCTTGACTTAAAGCTTTGACAGCCTCTCGAAGAGACATTCCACGACTTACTAGTACCTGAGCTGCTGAAGTAAAAGATCGCTGACCTGCTGATAGAAACAAAAGATGAATATTATCATTTGATCTATACTCACTAACATCAGTCTCTGGATTAGAAAAAATATTTTGGTATTCTGGAATAAATTCAACTAGAAGATTCCAATACAGGCAATTGTCATGATAAACCTTATCGATAAGTTCATCGGAGGGTCGATTTACCTTGAATTCAGCTTTTTTTAGATAATCATTTGGTAGATTTATTGGATAAGAGTCCTGCACTAAGTAATATAACCCAATCACAGTTGTCAGATGTTTACGATCTGTTTTAGGTAAAGCTGGAGAAGCTCTAAAATCAACTCGATCTGAAGACAACAGGTGGAATTCATCAACCAACTTTCTAGTTACTATTGCAAATCCATTATCTTCATGTAAGGCAACTATATCAACCTCAGCTACTTTTTTTGCTTGGCTGTTTAAAGTTGTGAATAGTCTTCTTGTTCTGCTTCTCTCCTGTTCATCATGAGCGACAAATATGACAGCGATTTCCTCGTCAGCAAGACTTTTATCTTCTGCTAGAGCTTTCTTGATACCTGCGACTCTATGCTGACCATCAATGGCAAATAATTTTTCATCTCCTGACAACTTTAGTAAGCCTATTGTTCTTTCCAGATCAATTTCTTGATCTTCAGTTATTTCAAAATCAAAATTTTTAGGTGACGATATGCTCAGAGATGCCCATTGAGGCTCACCTTGGTATACACCGACAACAATTGCATTAAAGAATCGCTCTTTTTCTTGAGATAGCAGATAGTTCTTAATACCGTCTGTCCGCTTCCCATCTAATGATCGCTGTATTAAATCAGACAGATTTTTATTACTATGGACTTCTTCAGTTTTTTTAATCCAGTCTGATATGTCTTGGAACTTCATTGTTGTGACATAGTATATCCAATCTGCTATTCTGCATCTTAAAGCTGGGAAAAGAGTTTGTTTAGACATATCTAGCTAAATATTCCTGTTATGATATCGCTAATAGTTACTGGAAATTGTCGATTTACAGGTGGCAAAAAAGCTTCAATTAAATCATCTTCCAATTGAGAGATAAGTACATCGTCGTCAATTGGCACGTAGCAAAACCATAAATAATTTTCCCATAATTTCAGCATGTCTAATACATGCATTCTAGGTTTACGCTTTCTTTCTTCATAAAGATATTGCTTATATCTTGCCTTAAAGTTTTGATCTACAGTTTTTCCAACATAAAAGAGATAACTGCAATCTGGATGTTGAGCAATGTTAGCAGATACAACGAATGAATATATTCCCTTCTGATTGTCAGGAATTTGATTTGCATTTTCAGGTAAAAACTGGATTTTGTTCCAATTTAAGTTTGTGCGGTTCGGGTAGTTTCTCCAATTCTCAGGCGAGAGTATAAAACGTTTTACGTTAAACTGACTAAGCGTATTAACAGAATCTCTTCTTGCAGCAAAATCTATAGGCATTACATCAATTGTTAGGAGTTGTTAAAAGTCTAAAGTTGTTAAAAGTCTAAAAAAGACCTTAGATCAAATTCACTGGATGCTTGTTTGTCGATTTCCTTGCTTTCAGATAAGAACAATAATATTCTCTCTAAATGATCAACAGATCCTGCCAAAGCACTATCCATTATCTCTAAACCAGCATTAGCATACTCCTCAAAAATCTTGATCCGTGACTCCTCAGCCTCATCGTTGTCAGCAAGCACCCTAGGGTTTTTAGTTGCAACTACAGCTAAAAGTTTCACCACTTTATCATATTTTCTAAAAACATCATACGGGATTGGATCTGGGTCTTTTTTCGAGAATTCACCAAAAGGCTCACGGCGATCGCGCTTTGCCCCCAAAGCTGCCGCAAATACCAAAACCTCCGCATAAGTTTGAAATGGCTTAGTCGTATCATCCGCCCCCTCAGCCCTCAAAGACTTCACCAACTCCGCCTTATCCTTCGCAATCTTTACCCTTGCATCAGCCATTCTTACTTATTCCTCAATACCCAATCTAAAAACATCTTACACACAAGCGATCAATTCATTAACTTCAGTCACCATCAAACTAGCCATCATCAACAAGCGATCATCTTTTACAGTGCGTTATAATCTTTATATATTTTACCTGAATATATTATTTCTTAAAATCAATTTAAATGAGCAGCATTAACTCTGAAAATTTTAAATTTAATCTATCTACGCTCAGTATTGCGAACTTAAATGATGAAGACAACGAAGATCGTGCATATTGGCTTCTGAAAAGTCCAAAAGAGCGATTAATTGCCCTAGAATATCTACGTCAAGTAATGTACGGCTATGATCCAAATACCTCTAGACTTCAAAGAGTTTTTGAGATTGCTAAACTTCCATCAATTTGAATACTTATTTGTTCTATCTTTAATCAGCATTTTACAACTATGCTAACAACAAAAACTAAAAACATCAAAGCTGAAAAGAAAAAAGGATTTTCGCATTTTCGCTATGCTGAAGCGTTTAAACTGCTAAACATAGATGAATTACAGAGATGGCATATTGATATTCAATCTTGTCCGCCCAGTGACTTTCTGCAAATTCGTCTCAAACGATTAGAACAATGCTTCGATCTGCAAAACTATGAAGAATCGAAAAAGCTAGTTATCGACGCAATTTGTGAAGAAGCAATTATTAGCTTTGAACATCTCAAAATCTGGAAGGGTGCGGCTCTATCTTCAGATGTTGCTACAGGTGCAGCCGACTATCTCATTGCCGAACGCAAAGCCTATTTAGAAGCGCCATTTCTTTGCATTGTCGAAGCAAAAAAAGATGACTTTGAGCAGGGATTAGCGCAATGTTTAGTAGAAATGCAAGCCTGTCAATGGCGAAATAATCAAATTGGTAAGCAAATAGATGTATTCGGGATCGTCACAAACGGTGATACATGGAAAGCCTACAAACTACAGATCGCTGGTGCTGTCTATGAAACCATGCCCCATGCCACAGGAGATTTAGAAAGAGTATTAGGACTTCTACAATCAATATTTCGAGAATGTGAACAGAATCTAGGTAGGTAAGACCGTAAAAGTCTGCAATAGCCATCTAGCGATCGCGCCATCATCTTCAGTTTGACTGCGTTTAAGTGCCTCTTGTACCGTAGCAATTTCCAAACCTTCAAGAACCTGCGATCGCTCAACTATACCACTACGTCCATCAGCGATCGTAAAAGCAAACACCTCAGAAGTTTGAGCATTCACCACCCAATATTCCTTAACCCCTAAACGCTCATACAATAAGCGCTTGTACCCCAAATCGTCTTGCAATGTTGTTGAAGAGATTTCCACAATCAGCGTTGGCAGATCAAATTTATTGAGATCCACAGGCGCATTATTGCGAGGCGGCAACTTCAAGTCAGCCCCTAGATAAAAGGCAATATCTGGCTGACATTCACTCTCACCCTTTTTCCTAAAGCTACAATTTATATACTCATAGATACAAATATTCTTAAGTGCTGCAAATATTCCAATTACCTTAGAAACAATTGCATTTTCATGGGCGTGAATTGGTCCAACTGGTGACATCTCAATCCTCATCTTGTGATTATCATAATAAAACCTGCCTTTTTCTAAACTAGGATCGTCAGCAAGCGCCATAAACTCATCCCAAGTCGCCTTAACCCAGCGATCGCTGATAATCTCTGCTTTAGGAGCCGTAGTTGTATTAACCATGATTCACCTCCAAGACTTCGGTATATTCATAATCATAGGCACTTTTTCGCACCAATGGATAGCTCTTGCCATAGAGAACGATGTCATCGGTTTGAGTGTCAGGCTTATTAGAGTTGAATACAAACACATATTCTTTACCCACGAGAGGAGTCATTTCTTCGGCAACTTCAACCCTCCACTGGGTTTTAGAAACCATCACCACAAGCTGATTTGCCAATTGCGGAATTAACCTCGCCACCTGCCGACGATAGATTTCATCGAGACTGCCAAAGGGTGAATCCATCACGATCGGGAAAGTACTGCTATCGGGTCCCATCACCAAACCAGACTTGCTCCATTCCCTCACGCGATCGATGATGCTCCCGATAAAAGATAAACTGAGTATTTGATTCTCGCCTGTCGAAGCACCCGACTGTACCTCTTGCCCAGCAACAGTTTCCACTAAGCTCAATTCATATTTTTCACTGAGTCTCGGTGTTTGTGCTTTGAATGAGATCTGGCTAAAGATCTCACAAATTCGAGTCTCCAATTGCTTGCGAAATAGCTCATTGCGATTAGTTTTTAACTCAATTAGTAAATCGATCGCCTGTTGCGCTGCATCAATACGTTTTTGGGCAAGCTTTTGTTTATCTTCATTTTGCTTACTGCTCTTAATTTGCTTCTGAAGAACTTCAATTTGTCCTTGATAATCCGTCCATTTCTGAAGCCTCCGACCCCTCTCTAAATTTAAGTCCTCAACCTTGCGATCGATCTCATCAAGACGAGATTGCATTTGTCGAATATCCTCAACTGGGCTCTTGCGAAGCTGTTCGCTGATTGATTCTAGGTCTAATTCAAGGCGCGAAAGAGTGGTTTTAATATGACTGATACTTACTTGTTTCGTATCAATGCTCTGCCAAAAATCTGCGGCTTGTTTCTCCACCTCATCAACAAAACCTTCTAATTTTAAGGTTGCGGTTTCTACATCTGCTAACCCAGCTTTTTCTAGCCAAGATCTAACCTGCTCATAGTTAGGAGAACCATCATGCAAAGCAGCACCACAGATACATTTGCGTCTTTCCAAGAGATCTATCACAAAGGTCTGTTTAATATCCGCAGGCAGTTCGCCGCGCTCGTGGAGTCCACCAACTAGTTCCCGAAAATCAGCGATCGCCTGAGGCAAGAAGACACTATAACCCTGTTTAGAAATCGCCTCCTTAAGTTCATTTTTTAAACTCCGCAAATTACTACGGGTTTCTTGCTCTTGCAACTCAAGATTCTCACGCCGTTTTTGGATTTCATCAATACCACCTAATTCTGTCAAGCGTTGATTGCAAGATGCTTTTAGTTGGTTTTGAGCTTCAACTTCCTGCTCAATTTCTTTGATTCTCAATTCACATTCAGTACTATCACTCTCTATCTTTTGCTTTTGAGAAATCAAGGTTTTGGTTTGGGCATCACCAATGCTCTTAAGTTCATCCTCAAGGGACTTTCTTGCTTCCTTAAGGTGTTTAATCGCATTGTCTAAAACCTGTACCCCCAAAAGTTTTTTGGTTGCTTCCGCAACCTCATTGCGATTATCCGATCGCACAATCTGCTCGATCCGCTCACCATCAAAAAAGAAGTATTGATGCAAACTCTTCGGTAAAATACCATTGATCACCGCTTCAGGATGATTTTGAATAACCCATTTCCCATCATCCCCCGCCACCTGTAAAAACAACTCACTTTTGTTGTATTGAATATTTTTATCGCTATTATTAACGAGTTTATAGGCACGGGTTAGCCGCTTCACTCGATAGCGCTTACCATCATGTTCAAATAAAACCTCAGCCCAGCATTCTACAGGCTGATTTAATTGTGATTCGGCGATCGCTTGACGATTGACAAGCTGCTCTGGATCGGCAAAGGCTGAAGTGAACTTTTCGTATAGTATCCATGTAAAAGCATTGAGTAAAGAGGTTTTGCCAGTACCATTGTTGCCATGCAAGATCGTAATATTGCGATCGTCCAGTTTTGCCAATACGATCTCAGGTGTTTGTTGATAAAAACAGCGAAAATTAAACAGCTTGATAGAGATCAGCTTCATTGCACAGCTTCCTTAACAATTTTGAGAATATCTTCATTGATCCGCCCCAATTCATTTTTATCGAGCCGATCTTTTTCTATTTTGATTACTTGAGTAACAATTCGCTGAATTTCAGGTGGAGCGTTTTTAAATGGCTCGTCAATGTTACTTAGACTTTGGATTTTGCTCATGGACAATCACCCCATAGGTTTATTGATTTTATCTTAAATATCTCTTAGATTCACCAGATCTCTGATTTTTTCTTTAAGCCCAATTCACGAAAGGCTATAAATCCATTAACCCATAGCGTTGCTGCAAGTCCAGTAGTTTTAACCTTGCCTCCCCACCGTTATCCGCCAGATTGGCAAATTCGACAAAACGGAGTAGCTCCTTTCTGAGTAAATTTCGCTCCACATCCAAAGTCTCACGCCCCAAATCAGGAGGTAACACAATCATGTCAAACAAAGTTGCGCGTTTTTTATGAGGGTGCGATCGCAAAATCCTACCTCGACGCTGAATAAATTGACGGGGATTGCTGCTGCTTGCCAGCATAATTGCCGTTTGGATGGCGGGAATATCCACACCTTCATCTAAACAGCGAATCGCCACCAGTCCCTGTAATTCACCAGATTCAAATAAAAGTCGTAAATTCTCGCGGTCTTCTAAAGATGTCTCAGCAGTATATGTATTAACCCGATATCCCAATTCAGATCCCAGCAACTGTGCCACCGCATCCAACTGCCTCGTACTTTCTTCAGTAACTTGATCCTCAGCCGAGCCATCACCGCAATAAATCAAGGTATGTGTTGTATCCAGACGTTGCTGCATTAACTCTCGCAAAGCAACTAACTTGTTAGCAGCAGATCCCAATAACCTAGCCCGTTGCATTAATAAAGCCGCTGCCATCTCGTTATCATCACGATCGCCATCAAAAGCGATCGCCCTACCAATCTTTTTCGTCAGGTCAACATATTTATCAGTCTCAGAATCTGTCAGTTCTACTAAAATCGGGTAGTAGAGATAATGTACGAGCGCTCCTGCTTTGATTGCATCCGCTAGCGTAAATTCTGGCTGGATGACTGCACCAAAATACGCAAATATGGCTTCTGTTCCATCCTCATCAAAATAGCGTTCTGGAGTTGCTGATAAAGCTAGCCTTAGTCCCACATTACGCGGCAAACTCTCCACTAAACGTTTTGCACCTAAGTTATGCGCCTCATCTCCAATAATTAAAGTTCTCTCAGGAAGATATCGCAACTGCGACTGTAATCCCTGACCAATCAGCGTTGCATTTGTAGTGATTATGGTCAAAAATTTCTGATTTCCCGATCGCACGTTATAAAGTTGGTTGGATAAACGATCTTGCCAGTTATGAACATTTTCAAAAGCAAGGATTGGCTCCAGCCCAAACTTTTGACATTCCCTTGACCATTGGATTACCAGATGTCGATAGGGACAAACGATCAGTAAAACCTGCAAACCAATCTTTTGATAAAGTTCAGTAGCGATCGCCAGCGCCGTAATCGTCTTACCGCTACCCGTTGCCATTTTCAGTGTGCCGCGCCCATTATTTTTAAACCAATTGGCGATCGCCTGTTTTTGATATTCCCGCAGTTCTAGATTAAAAGGTAATACTGGCATACCAAGATCTTGATTTATGGTTATGGACTGGTATTCTTGCCTAGTTTCGGACATTACCGCCGTTGGCGTTGCACAAATGAGAGATGAATGAGTAAATAAAAGATAACGAGTTTTAGCAATGAAAAACAATGAAATGTCCAAAGTGTGGTTCAACACATATTCGTAAAAA
>NZ_ALWB01000075.1 GCF_000332215.1 Pseudanabaena biceps PCC 7429 | reverse complement strand
TCAGTGTTGACTTCTTCATGATGTGGGGGCGTATCAAGGTCAACTGGCGATATTTAGCTTGACAGGAATGGAATCTCTTGACCCTAATTCAACAGAATTTATCCATGAAGCAGCGACGAGGGCACTGAGCAATTCTAATTTGGGTCATATTCTGATTGACGATATTACCAATGGTGCTCATTTCGCGAGTGGTGATAACAGTGGTCAATATTTGGGTGAGCAGACTTTTACGATGCAGGCAGGCGATCGCTTTGGGATGATGCTTGTACCAAATGGAACAGTGCAGACCGTGGCAGGGCATCCTGATATCGGCGGAGATCTTAGACCATTATTCTCCATGGCTACGGCAAATCCTAATGATGCATATCATATTGGGCAGATTACGGATGTGTATGGTGATGGGAAAACTTTTGTATTTGAAGATATACGGGTTGATAAAGGCTCGGATCATGATTTTAACGATTTAGTTTTTCATCTGAAGGGTGCGACGGGTCAGGCTGCAACTTTTGACCAGTTGATTGCTGATGGATTTCTTGATCCTCAGAAAGATTGGCGTTATACAGAGATTGGACAGCAAATTGCTGCCAATGCTGATTCCTACATAGCTGATGGCAAAGTTCTACCTGGCGATCCTTTACATTCTGCCTTACCTGCCCCTACTATACCGCATACAAATGTTGATCAAGGTGGTAATGGATTCTCAGGTGTGATAGGTACAAATGTTGAGCCAAATCAAGGGGGAGCATTACCTGATCTACCTACCATTATTAAGTCCTCTTTGACGCAAGATGTGATTGATCAAGTTGGTGGTAATGATCCGTTTGATATCTATCGGGTTTCTGGTCAACAATTGGCTGGCACAGAAATTTCTGTTCTATCAGGTAGTACTACAATTAGCATTCTGAATCCTCAGGGAGATATTCTGAGCCAACAAGTTTTTGATCGCGGTACTCATACTTTAAATTTACCTACAGATATTTCTGGAGATGTGCTGCTGAAATTTAGCAGTACTAATGGTACTGATTCTACTTATATTTTGCAGGGTTTTGAAAGCCAAGCAAGAGAACCTTTTAATATTGATCTAGAGTTTGCATCAGGGATTACTGCTTCGCAGCAAGCAATTATTCGCGAGGCTGCTAATTTTGTGCAGTCTCTGATTGGTCAGGGTTTACCTAGTGCGATCGTAGATGGGAAAATTATTGATGATGTCAATTTCAAAATTTCTGCCACAAATCTAGATGGTACGGGTGGTACTTTAGCGCAAACCAAGATTGATTTCATGCGCTATGGAACTTTACTACCTGCACAATCGATTACTCAATTTGATTTCTCTGATCTGGATAAGTTAGAGCAATCAGGAGAGCTAGGTGATGTTGTCAAGCATGAGTTATTGCATGGTTTAGGCTTTGGCAACCTATGGGAAGCGAAAGGCTTAATTGCCTATACGAATACGCCTCTGATGCAATATCAAGGGAAGCAAGCTGTTCAGAAGTTTCAGGAATTAGGTGGCTTGACTGATGCTATTTCTCTAGAGACAGCAGGTGTTGGTTCGGCTGGGTTGCACTGGCATGAGGCGCTATTTCAAGATGAGATCATGACTGCCGATCTGAGCGGTGGTGTTGGCAAAGCAGCTATTAGTGCGGTTACTCTCGCGTCTTTAGCGGATTTGGGATATGTGGTGAATTTGGCTAAGGCAACTCCAGATTACAAGTTATTAGGGGGGCAAAGTTTCAGTGGTGACGGTTTAACATCAGAGCAGGTTGAGGCATTCCGTAAACTTGCTGAAATTACCTTTGAAAAAACAGATGCAGAATACATTGCTCCAATTTTGCCAACGGTTGATCCTGATGAGGTCGCTCCTGAGATTTGGGCACACGCAGAGCAATTCTGGAAGAGTGGAAAATATTACGATTGGGTTCCCTATGCAGTTCAATGGGGTGATACGTTAAGTGCGATCGCTTTAAGAACAATGGGTAGCGCTCATCCCGATAACTACTGGTGGATTGCTAATCACAACGGTATCCCTAATCCAGATTACATCGTTGCAAGTGATGGTAGGAAGAAAGAGTGGATAGAAATCCCACAGTACCATCCTAACTATGAGTGGGAGCAAGAGCAAGAAAGACTTCGCCGTGAAGAAGAGTTAAGGAAGCAGCAAGAAGAAGAAGAGCGAAAGCGGAAAGAAGCTGAGGACAAGCTAAAAAATGACTTGGCTGAACAAGAAAGGTTGAGGCTAGAATTGGAACGGCTGAGGCTAGAGGCAGAAGCTAAGCAGAGAGAGCTAGATGAACAAGCGAGAAGACTAGCTGAGGAGCTAGAGAAGAAACGCCAACATGATGAATTCCTGAAAGAACAAGCTCGATTGGCTGAGTTAGCACGGTTAGCAGAAATTGCTCGACAACAAGGTAAGGGCGGGCAAGAGTGGTACTTTGCTAAGACTCTGCCTGAGTTTGGTCCAGTTGATCCGTTTGAAACAAAGCTAACTGGTGAGACAGTTGGGAACTTAGTTCCTGATGATTATTATCGCTTTACTTTGTCTCGTTCAGGACGGATTGATGCGCGGTTGATGAAGTTGTTGGCAGATGCAGATCTAGTTCTATATGATGCACGAAACCGTCCAATTTCTTACTCAATGCGAGAGGGAATCACTGACGAGCAAATCTTGGTAGATTTGATCCCAGGAAGTTATATGCTGCGGGTTAACAGCCCTAAAGGTGTGACGACTGACTATGAGTTGGTTGTTAAGTTCAAGCATTTGCTATCACAGTCTGAGCAAGGACCTCCTCCTGGTTGGACAGTTGGTGGTGGAAAAAGTGGTGGCGGTGGTGCTACTGGTCCCTTATTCAGTGATTCGCGTATTCAGCGTATTTATGATACGGCTTTGGGGAACTTTGCTGGACCAGAGAGAGCTAAGGCTAATACACAGATTGCAAATCTTAAAGCTGAGAAGCTCGGCTATGAGCAGCAAATGAAAGCCTTGCTCGACCAGATGAATGGGGAACAACGGGCTAAGGTATACAATGCTCTGGATAATGCAAGGCATAACGCTAATGTTTGGGTTGATAATATTGCAAACCCCATCAAAAACACAGTCGATAGTCTAGGTAATGGAATCATTGATGCAGTTAACTCAGTTGCAAATAGATTAGAAAGTACTGTAAACAATGTTCCTGATTACGGTATTGGCTGGGTAAGGGATCGCAAAGATGATGCTAAGCGGATGATTAACCAAGGTCGTGATGCTGTGATCGGTGGGGTTAATAGTGCGAAAAATTGGCTGACAGGTAAGCTCAATGACATTCAAGAAGGTGTCAAGTCGGCAGTTTGGAATTTCTTTGAGACGATCAAGAATGCTTACCGCACTGGGGCAGAGATCAATCAGACCATTGCTAATGCAGCCCAAGATTTCCGAAATAAAGTCGATCAATCAGTTCGCGATGCGAATGATTTGATTGGTCAATTCAAGGGTAAAGTTCTGAGTGTTGCTAACTGGACAAAAGATCTTGGCATCAATGTCGATCTGTTTGGTAAAAAGATCGAGTTCAATGTTTACGATAATATGGTCAGACCTGCGGTAGATAATATCTCTGGTGGTGTCCAATCTGCTATTAATGGCGTTGGTAACACTCTGAAAGGGATTGTTGATTGGATTGAGCCTCGGACTCAAAAGGTAGTGGCAGATATTGTCAATGCTCTTTTTGGAGATAAGACGGGTTATTTGTGGAATCAGATTAATGGGGTTGACGCAAAAATTGCAGCAACTCAGACGGGACTAGAAAGGGCGATCGCTGCTGCTGGGCAGTACATTCTGAATGTGGCACGGCAGATTGAAGCATTCCTTACCGATCCAGAAGAACGGAAACGGGTGCTGGAAGCTCTGTGGAAACGTGGAGTCACAACGGTTGATGATGCTTATAACTTTGTGAAAGAGGAACTACCCAAAGTTAGAGATAAGATTGTACAAGAAGCACAAGAAGCACTTGAAAAGGCAAAGAAAGCTTTTGCAAATACAGTTAGATATTGGGCTAATCAAATTTTAGGCAATAGTTCTAAGCGAGAAATTGAGGCTAATTTAAGACTTGACAAGATTATTTATGGTGCAGCAGATATCCGAGGTGGCTACAAGTTTGAAATAGCTAAGGAAGAAGAAGAAGATGGACGTATCTGGTACACGGTTGCCACTACTCCTTCTATTGGATTGGGTTTTAGTGCCGGAGAAGATCTTGGAGGTTCCTTTGACGCAGGGTATCAGTCTGGAAACGTTAAGATTGCAGGTCAAAGTCTTGTGACTCGTGTGGAAAAGCGCGTAGAAGGCGATTTAGTTTTGGACACTAAAATCAAGTATGTATTCAACAATGATAGTGATGAAGATATGTCTCGACTTGGAGTATGGGCTTTCAAAGAAATACCTACCCCTTTTGATTCAGTCGATTCATTGTTAAATCTTTTGATTATTCAAAATTATGATTCTACTGAAGTTTCTCTCAATCCATATTTAACTGGAGAATTAAAAACTCCATGGGTTATAGGGCAATTTGATTTGTCTGCCATCAATGCTGGAGGTATAACAGCAAATGGTAATTATTACAGAAAGATTGGATTGGCATTCAATGCTGAAGGAGGTTTTGTACTGGATAATGCATTACAAGTTCGTGGTGATATTGGGGGTAAGTTAGTATTTACCTCTGAATCTAGTTTGGATAAACTGGAGAGCATTGAACTTGAGTTTGAGACATCTCCTTTTGCCGCTAATTTATTAGCAACCAAGTTAGGTATTAACGACATGGAAAACAAGATTAAAATCTTCAATGATGAAGTCAAATCAGAAGGAAAGGCTGTTAGTAACGTAAAGTTTACAGTAAAGATAAAAGATCCAATGAAGGCTTTATCTGCTTACGGTTCTCTAGCTGAGGATGTGATAGCACTATGTCAGTCAAAAGGAAATGCAATTGAAACTGTAAATTCCTTACTTCATGCAATTTATCAAACGAATCAATCTATTAGCTATGAAATTAAAGCTGAAGCCAGGCAAGCATTGTATGTAAATGCTGAAGCAAGTATTAAGGTGGGAGGAAAGATTGGCTTTAAAGATACATCAATTCAAGAAGAATTGTTGTATTCAAAACAGTCCTAAAGAAGTGAGGATGTGCTGCGCTTGTCTCAGTAAATCAGTGCAGCACATCCTCACTTCTTTTCTCCATTTGTACATTGATTAAACTAGGCACTGGACTGTTAAAGGGGGATAAGTCTCTCAAAGTATTTCTGGGCAAGCTTTTCACGACCTTGCTACTCAATCACCATAAATCCTTGCTGGATAAGCCTTAAAGTATCATAATTCTGAAGATATACCATGTCTCAACCACAACAAATCTACCTCGATCTCCCTCCGATCCACCCAGCACAAATCAACTCATCTGATGATTTGAGATATACCTTTACCGATACTTTCAACAACCTACTCCAACAAACCAATCACTCCCTGACCTCTGCCCAAAAAATAACACCCAACTCCGAACCCTTTCTCAACACCCTTAAAACCCATCCCAAAATCTACCATGCTTGCATGATACGCCAGTTCGCCTCCGAACTCTCCCCCAACATCGAACAAACCGCACTTAAAGACGAACCCAAAGACTGGTTTATCAAAACCGCCGACTTTGGCGACGAATACGATCGCGTCCTCCAACACCGAGATGGCAAATATACCCAACTCCTAGAAGACCTCGAACAGTATCATCAAATTCTTCAGCAAAACTGCGACAGAATAATCATTCTACGTCCCTCAAACTTTGGAGCCTACGATATCCAAATCAACGCCGCCATGCAATGTCTTGGCTACACCAAAGACAAATTCCAATTCATCATTGTGCAACCACTCAAACTCTATGCCTTCCACACCCCTTCCCAAAAAATCACCCCAATCCCCGACCTATCCATAGAAGAACTACTAAAAACAGTAGAAATGGATGACTTGCGATGGCATAGCCTTCGAGTCCCCCTCGATCGCATCGCCCCCATCAACATCAGCAGCGTCGGCACACCAACCGATAGCCTCTATCGAGTTCGTGCCACCTATCATCACTGTTGCGAATTACTCGATCGCGCAAATCGCGAAGGCACTATTCAACTAGACACCAGCAACCCTCAAAAATGGGAAATCGCAAACACAACACAATCACTCTCAGATATTACTTGGCAAGACCCAAACTCTGAGAAATTAACCCAACTTGTACAAACAGTTCCCAACATCATAGAACAAAGTGCAAAAGGAATCGATCCACACCTAATCACCCAACATCTCGAAAATATTAGCAATGTTTGTTATGCATGGTTTACTACACTTGCTCCCACTCTAGAAACTTACATTTTACTTGTCAATCTTAGAAATACTTTTTATGAGCTAATGATAGAGATATTAGGTATTTCTTTGCCTCGCTAGTTAGACAATCTGTTCACCAAACATAGATTCATAGCATAGAGGAAAGACATGTTTTATCTATCAATGACACGATTAAAGCTGAAATCACCACTTTATCTAATCCCTTTCTTTATTCAAAATAAAAAGATCTTGAACCAACTGAGAGCAAGTCAAGGATTTGTCAAAGGGAAAATATTGGCAGCACCGAATCTATCTATGTGGACAGTAACTTTGTGGTCATCTGAGGAAGACCTCAGAGCATTTTATCTAAATGGCGAGCATGGAGAAACAATAGAAAAGATTAATGAATGGTCTTCCGACTCTGTGAGATGTCATCAACTAACTGAATCTGATGCAATCCCATCATGGGAAAATATCAGGCTGCAACTCACTAAAAGCGGTCGATTTCGAGATCTTACAGAGCCTTCCTTTGATCAAATCAGTAGAGAAATACCTAAACTTGGGCTTTTTTGTTTGCAAAAAACTATACTTCCTGTTCAAGCAAGTAAAAAATATAAGTTTACATCCAATTTTCAACTATTTAAATAATTACTGGAGATAAAATATGAGTAACTCAAAGCTAACTTTAGATTTGGTTAGTCAAGTTTTAAGTAAAACTCTTCCCCACCAAATACCTGCATTTGTCGGTCAAGCGCATGATTCTAGTTTGTTTTTGGCAGACTATGATAGATATAATGGCGCTCAAATCAGAGAACATGAAAATCAGTTCCATACATTAGAAATTATGGGGATAAATTCTATTACACCCCATAAGCGCCGTATGGGTGACTATAAAACAGAAAACCCACTCAAGGGAGGAGAAGTATGTTTTTGTCCTGCTCAGGATGGTTACTCATTAGATTGGGACAACCCAGTTGATTTTACTTTGATAGCTTTAGACACAGATATTACGTCAGAAATAGCTGAGGCAAGATTTGGAGCTAGTCAGCTTACGTTAATTCCCAAAATGCTTGGTGAAGACATTTATCCAATTAAAGAAATCATCAATATTATCAGGCAAGAGATAGCTTTGGGTTATCCCAATGGTGATTTATTCTCAGAAAGTATGAGAAATTCGCTAGTAATCGCAATACTTAACAAATTTGCAATAGAGCCCGTCACTCTAACAAATATCGACAATTTATCAAACAACAAAATCAAGTTGATTCAAGACTATATTCAAGAACATTTAAATAAAAACTTGACTTTGGAAGATTTAGCCAAGCTTGTACATATTAGTAAATATCACCTTTGTCGATCATTTAAACAAGCTACAGGCACAACGATCACAGACTATATAATCAGCGAAAGAGTAAAGCTTGCTCAGAAATTATTGATTAGTGGTTCTTTAAATATTGCTCAAATTGCCGATGACTGCGGATTTCATGATGCAAGTCATCTCAATAGACACTTTAAACTTTTGACAAAGACCACACCTACGGCTTTTAGGAAAAATTGTACAAATTTGACATAGTCTGCCACCGCAAAAAAATACAACAAGAATATACAAGACAGATTGAAGCTTTTCCTTTAGAGTATCGAAGTATGGTCAGACAGCTTTAAATCCATATTAACTGCTGGTTCAAGTCTTCACCTACAACATCCTAGACATATGGCTTCTAAAAAATTACATTTTGGCTTTGGAAAAAGTTTTGATCAATCTGGACAGTCCAGAAAATCGAAAATCAAGATGAGAATATTAGAACCACGCCTTACACCTAGTGGTTTGTTGGACTCAGGAGACTTTCCAGTTACAGTTGTACCAGATTTAATTACCGATCATCATGTAGGAGATGGGGTAGAGAACTTACATTACTTATCCCATGATTCTCATGATTCTTCTATTGCTACCACTTCAGACACCACCCATTCCATTGGAATTGGAACACATACTGAAAGCATAGCGCCAGTTGAGTCCCAAGCAATCTCACCAGCGATACTACATACACCCAATCTAACTGCAACACAATTTGACTCAGGAGTATTTACAGTTGGAGAAGCAGGCAAAGTTAGCATAGACTTTCTCTATGACGGTGGAGGCTATCAGGGGCAACTAGCAATCTTTAGTTTAAAGGGAATGGATGCTTTTGTACCTGGATCTGCCGAGTTTATTCATGAAGCAGTATCAAGGGCTATTAGCAATACTGATCTAGGTCATATCGTCATTGATGACCTAAGCCAAGGCGCTCATTTTGCTAGCGGTGATAACAGTGGATTGTATATCAGTGAGCAGTCTTTTCAGATGCAAGTGGGTGATCGTTTTGGTCTAATGCTTATACCGAATGGTAAAGTGGAGACATTTATAGATCATCCCGATCTTAGCGGTTCATTGCATCCACTCTTCTCGTTGACTACAGCGAACCCGAATGAAGCTTTTCATATAGGACAGATTGCCGATGTGACAGGTGATGGTAAGGTTTTTGTGTTTGAAGATTTGCGGGTCGATATAGGCTCCGATCACGACTATAACGATTTAGTTTTTCATGTCAAGGGTGCGGAAGGTAAAGCAATTACCTTTGACCAATTAATTGCTGAGGGTTCTCTCAATCCTAATGATGATTGGCGTAATGCGGAGCTAGGACACGAACTTTTAAAATATGTCTATGATTCTCCAACTGCCAATCCAGTTGTGTTGCCAGTACTTAGCCCAGAAGTTTTACAATCAACGGATCTGGCTTTAAATAACCTAGCCAATGTGATTAGTACACACTCAGATTTACTATCAGCTTTGAATAGTTCTGCTGCCGATGCACCCATTAACTCTCTTCTTAATGCTTTGAGTGAGAATCCAACACTTGCTCAAATACTCACTAATCCTGACTATGATTCAAAGCTAAGTGATGTAGGAGCAACAACTTTGCACCAATTGCTCCAAAGCCCTGAAGTAGGAGAGCTATTCTTAAATCAACCAATTCCTTTAGAAATTGCATTAACTAATCCAGAGATTTGGGATGCCTATTTAGTCAACGCACAGGAGGCGATCGCTCTAATTCCACCCGATGCAAATCAGCCATTGGTAGGCTTTTTAGATTTTTCTACAGGGCTGCACGATCAATATGGACTAGATGCATTCTCAATTATCAACCCAGTATCTCAGCCTGAGATCTACCATGTCAATAATGGAAATTGGGCTGAGCAGTTAATCGCTTTTGTCAATGATGTTAAAGCTTCAGGAAACAACTATGGCATCGCGAATTTTGGTGGAGACTTGACCCAAATTGATGGAGATGGACGAATTACGACCCGCTATGAATTAACTGTTCAAGAACAACTAGCCATTAAATATGCCCGTGAAAATAATGTTTTATTAGTCGTAGCGGCTGGTAATACAGGCGATCGCATGTCAGCGTTAGGTGCTGCTTCACAACTATTTGGCAATATTATTACAGTTGGGGCAATTAACAATTGGGAAGATCGGGCTAGTTATTCTAGTCAAGGGGAGGGCTTAACCCTAGTTGCCCCTGGTGGTGAATTCCAGAATGATCCCAAAGCTTTTGTGGGAACTTCGCGAGCCTCTGCTGAAGTCTCGGGGGCAGCTTCCTTAATCTGGGCAGCAAACCCCTTGCTTAGTCCTGAGCAGGTAAAACAAATTCTTATTTCTACGGCAAGAGATTTAAAAGAAGAAGGATGGGATGCTGCTACAGGTGCAGGATTAATCGATGTAAAAGAAGCCGTATTAGTTGCAAGTGCGATCGCTCCTGCAAAACCTTCTGTACAAAAGGAGTTTGCACTAACATCT
This sequence comes from Pseudanabaena biceps PCC 7429, assembly GCF_000332215.1. Classification (GTDB taxonomy): domain Bacteria; phylum Cyanobacteriota; class Cyanobacteriia; order Pseudanabaenales; family Pseudanabaenaceae; genus Pseudanabaena; species Pseudanabaena biceps. Next base: position 11,717 of record NZ_ALWB01000075.1, on the reverse strand, counting down.
TTTAGTGGTGAAGGAAGGGTAAGCCCCATAGAGCGTCCTGCATCACCATCGACAGAACAGGCGATCGCCACACTTGCAGATAGACAAAATCTTCTGTTTGACCAATGGCAGACCCTCATCGATTTGGGCATACCCGCTTTAACTCTCGCTGAATTGCAAACAAAGACTAATAGTGCTTTTGATAAATATGAACAAGTAACTAAAGATGCCGCGATCGCTGATGCTCATGCTCAACTAGCCGTCGATGAGTTTGTGCTTGCGGCTAATCATGCCCAGATTTATCGTGAGCAGCTTCAAAAACTAGAATCACGTAAGCAGGAATTGGAGCAGCAGTTAGCGCAATTAAGTCTGGATAAAGCATCGCTTGTTGCCTATACACAGCAGTTACTAGAATTTTTGCAAGCGGATATTGTTAAAACAACTAAAGCTCTAGAACAAGCCGAAGCAAAGCTAGATTATTTTTTAATTGACCCCCAAGGACTACAAGCAGATCCACTCATAATTTCTGAAGCTGCTTTAAGTCAGCAAACCCTCGCTCAAGTTTATCGTGATCAAGCAGAAGCTTTTAGAGTAGAAGCACAAAATTATGCGATCGCTGCTCAGCAAATTCAGACCACGCAATGGATGGTGGTCGATCAGCAAACTAATCTCTCTGGACGTACCCAAGATATTTGGGGATGGGGAAATAATCCGCAGGCTGTAGCTGCTAAAAACAAAGCTCTCTGGCAAGCAGATATCGCTGAACGCAATCAGCAATCCGCCTCTCAGATTGCGGCAAAAATTGATCAACAGGTCGAGACTCTCCATACTTTGGCTCAGGTATTAACCACCAATAACAACGCTTTGCCTCAACTAGAAGGCTCACCCGCAGATGCGCCAGAGGTTCTGGCGCTACTAAAGGCCCAGATCGCCGAACAAAAACAAACTGCTGAGAACTATTTCCAAGAAGCCGCACTTGCCGAGCAATGGCGTAAAACTAATCAGGATAAAGCCGATTGGCATAACTCTCTCATCCAAAGATGGGAAGTTGTAGGTTCAAAACGTGGGCGATCGGGTAAGAGAACTGATATCTATGATTGGCGCTACTATCCTGAACATATTGCGCCTCGCGATCAGGCTCAAGCTGTGGCAAATGAAGCTGAAACTAAACGGAAAACTTTTGAACAACTAGCCCAAACTGCTCAACAGCAGGTAGATAGTCTGACGGTAAGAGCCGAAACTTTGGAAAGAAGTATTCGAGATTGGGATGTGCTGAAGAAGGGGATAGACTATGAGATTGATGCTCGTCAGATTCAACTGCAAGCAAATCAAGATGCATTGAAGTTAAACTCAGAAGTCCAGCCCCAAAAAATAGCGGAACTAGACCAAAAGATTAACAGTATTCAAGCAGAACTTGATCGCCTTCAGTCACAGTTACTACCACCCCAAATTCAAGCAGTTAATGAGACTGAACAACGTCTGCAACAGGCTCAAAATAATCTTGCCTTAGCTCAAACCGATAAATCAAAAGCGCTAGATCAATTACAAAACTTTCTTGAGACTTCAGGGTATTTCTTGCCTTATCAAGAGCGCTTAGCGGCGATCGCACGTACCATTGAGCGTATTCAAACCGATCAACTTCAGACTCAAGCGATCATTACGCAATTAATTACGCAGTTAGGCAAAACTCCCAATGCGACCTTACAAGCACAGCTAGAGCAAGCTAAGAGTATCCAAACTAATTTAGAACAGGAATACCTATGGGCGAGAGTGCAACAGGAGCAACTCAAGCTATCGGTTCCTGATTCTCCTGAAAGGTTACAGAGTAGTTCTCTAGTGCAGCAACTAATCGAACTCAAAGCAGATCTGCCCAATACTGACTTACCAACCCAGCAATATCTTGACTTTCTCAAGCAGATAGATGGTGGTGAGTCTAGTTTTTTAGTGGGCTTTGACAATTTAAGCGATCGCCTTGCTAAAGCAAAGGCAGAAAAGACATCTGTTGCCCAATTACTGGATAGTTTGCAGACCGAATATATCAAGCTGGGCTTAGCCAAGACTGATTTAGATAATTCCCAGATTCCATCTAAGCAGCAACAAATCGGAGAGAAAGAACAGGAAATCTTGACGACGCAGGTAGCGATCGCGCGGGTCAAAGACGATCTCGCAATACCAGATGCCCAATTAGTTGATATTGATGGACAGATTAGTATTAGAAATGCTGAGATTGCCCAACAGAAAACTGTACGGCAAATGTATCAAACTCAAATCGATAATGCTAGTTTATCTGCCCAACAATACGAACAACTGAGACAAACGCAGCAGAACGCTGCAAATTACTGGAATAGTCAAATTAATGTGTTTAATCCAACTACTTATCTCGCTAAATATCCTGATGTTGCTAAGGCAGTAGCTGAGCGTTGGTGGGGAAATAATACTAGTGCCTTTTATCACTATCTTAATTGGGGACAATATGAAGGTCGGATTCCTAACCCTCAGGCAGTTGTTTATCGGGATGCCGCTCAACTTGCCGCTAATGATGCCGCTAAGCAGAGAGATTTAGTAAATCAACAAGTCCAAACTTTCAAAGCAACCTTTTTGCCACAAATTGAAGCGATTAAATTACAAATAGATCGGCTAGAGCAAGAAAAACAACTTTTGACTCAATTATCAGGTTTAAACAAAGATTTATCAAGCCAGCAAGGGGATTTAGCCTCTTTAGTTGAGAAATTAGTAAGTCTAAATCAGTTAAAAGCTAGCTTGGAGCGGCAATTGTCTGATCGCTATCGTGAAATCGATCTTGCCAAAGAATATGGATTGCAAGTTCGCTCTGAAATCGATCGCTTGCAAAGTCGTCTTGATTTATTGAACTATGCAGAAGCTTTAGGAGCAAAATCTCAAACCGCTCAAAATCAATGGCAACAGGCTACACAAGCACTAACTACGACAGTTGATGCATTATTAACCACCCGTCAGCTAGGAGAAGACGATCGCAATAAACTCACCAACCTCCAAAATCAACTGACGGAAAAACAAGCTGAGCTACAAAAGGCGATCGCCAAGCAAGCTGAGCTAAAAACTGGTTTAGATGATGCAACGCAAGCTTTAGAATTCACAAAACTGCAACTGGGCAATCAGTTACTACTAAAACAAAGTCTTGCCGATCGCGATGCACCATTAAAGAGCGCTGAGGCATATTTCTATAATCTTGCCCAACAGGATCGTTCTCAGATGTGGTACTGGAATGGTAGAGAATGGGTATACAACACCGCCAAAGCGGAAGCCTATCGTCAGAATCTGCAAACTGCTTCATTGCTAGCGGAGCAACGTAACCAAGTCTGGGCAGAACAGCAGAAAAATAAACAGCGGATTGCGGATCTAGAGCAGCAAGTAACCACACAAACGGCTCAAGTGGCTAGTAAAACTGCTGATCTAAAAGCTAGCAATGAGAATGTATTAAAACTATCTGGTCAAGTAAATGCATTAAAAGCGGAGATTGAGCCAATTAAAGCTGTTTTACAGCCACTCATCGATCAAGAAAAAGCGCAATTACAGGCTTTTCAAACAGCAACCACAACGGCTCAAAGCGTTGGCACTCAGCTCTCATTAACGATGCAGGAACAAGCGTCAGCGCTACGACGATTGATTGGATTTGGGGTTTTAGCCTCTGAGTCAGATGTGGATTTCTTTGCCACCGATGTGGAACCAAAGGTAAATAGCTTTATCACTCAACTGCAACAGCAAATTCAGAACTTCACAACACAGGCCAATAATCTGAATCAATTGATTACTAGCTGGAAAGAACAATTAGCCAGAACTACTGATCCAGTCATTCAAAAATCTTTGACCGAGGCGATCGCTCAAGCAACTACGCAACGTACCAAACTGGAAACATGGCAAGCGGACAACCAGCAAACACTTCCAGATCTTCAAGGATTGCTCACTCAGGCGATCGCGGCTCTAACTCCATTGCGTCAAAAGCAAGAACTAGAAATCAAACAAAAATTAGAGGATAACGAACAGCGTTTGCAAGCTTTGCAGTCACAGCAAGCCACGGAAGCAGCTTTAAAAAATGCATTGCAAGCGAATACAGAGCTTAGCTACGCTCAATTAAATAGCCAAGTTAATCAAGATCTGCGTAATACGGCTTTATCGATAACCGATCAGTTATTAGAAAGCGATCGCCAAACCCACGCAGGAATTACCCAACAATTGGCAAACTCGCAAGCTGTGGATAATTTACTGTCATTGATTACTAACACCCTCTCTGATGCACAGGGTAGCTACGATCGCAGTCAAGCCAACCTGCGTGATGGAATTAATATTCTTAGTAAGGTTGTGCCGATTGAATCTCAGCTTGATACTAACGTGACCACAACTGCCCAAGCGATCGATCGCATCAAATTCGATGTTGCTCAAAGCGATACTCTCTGGGCAGAAATTGCGTCGATGGCAATCCGCTATGGGCTTGAGTCAGAAGAATTAAAGCAATATCAGGCGGGGCTTACTGACCCAGTTGCTCGTGCCGCATTTTTAGCCAGTCATCCTGACAATGGCACAGCGATCGCCCTTCTACAAGCAGCAACTTTGCAAGGTAGTGACTCCACTCAAGTAATTGCTGACCTGTTGAAAGCTGCTAAAGCTGATCTACTTTGGAATGCAGATGCTGTCGAAGGTAGCAATCCCAATCAAATCCTATATGAAAAAGCCAAAGCTGCCGAAATCGACCATCGCACCCAAGGAATTGCCGCGATTATTCAATCTGATTGGTATGAGAAGCAAGCCGCAGTCCATTGGGCGAGGAGTCGTAAGAATGGACCTTACTGGTACGAACAGCGATGGGTAAGTGGTCGTAGAGGTCGTGGTCATTGGGAAACGATTACCCATGTCGATCAAGATTGGATGATTTGGAATACCTATGCCAATCAACTTGTGCCTCAGCTACGGCAGCAAGGAGCCTCAGAGCTAGCGGAAGCAGAGAAATGGCGACTAGAGAAAGAGCGTCTTGAACCTTTAGCCAAACAATGGGGTGAGGCAAATCTCGCTGCTAACGAAGCTGCCGTGCCAATTCAAGAGACACACAATCTTTTTGAGGTACTCAAAACAGAGCGAGAATCTATTCCTGCTGAGCAAGTGCAATTAGTAAGCCTAGAAAATCTACTACCAATCATCGAGCAGCAACTCGCTCAAGCAACACAGGAGGCTGATGCGGCTAATGCTAAGGTACAGCAAGAGTGGGTGGACTATGATCGCAGGTCTGAGCAACAAGAACAAGCGATCGCCCAAATCCTCACCGAACAGGGCAAAATCAATCACAATGCGATCGCCATCCAGCGGCAGCTAGCTGAAGATGAAAAATGGGTTGAGCGGCAAAGTATCGCGCTTAGCACCGAGCTAGAGCAGACCAAAGCAATTCAACAGCAATTACAATCCCAAAGACAGGCGATCGATAGTCAAATTCGTGCCTTGGTGATGCAAGGCATAACCACCGATGCCTTAGATAGTTTGCTTACTAAGGCTGCTCAAATTGATCGCACATTACCTCTGATCACGAACAAGGCAACCATTCTCACCGCCCAGCAAGCTGCGCTCACCCAAAAACGCACATTGCTGACTGCTCAAAACGAAGTAATTGTCGCTGAGCAACGCCTGATTGAAGCCTATATTAATGATCCTAGCGGTGACTATAGCGATCTTTTGCAGCAATTACAGGATACTCGAGCCATTCTGGCTGAAGCCCAGAGACTTGCGGAACAGGCTGCTGCAAGTAGTCAAGCCTTGACAGCGCCACTTCAGGATCTACAAACCTCTTTACTTGTTCAAAACGATGAGCATCTCAAAACTGCTAGAGAGCATCAAGCAACTCTCAAAGCCTTGGTAGATGCGACGGAACTCAATGCCAACTATGCCCTAGAAGCTGCAAAAACTCAGCAAAAAGTTAATGTTCTAGAGTTCCAAATCCTCCAACGTTTACAAGAAGCGACAGCCGCAGGCTATAAAGAAGCAAAGGCGTTGTTAGAAGTTGCTCGTACTAACAATATTGCATCGGCAGCCGAACTTTATTACCGTGACTATAGTGATCTGGCTAGCGATCGCGGTAGTACCTGTTCGGCTGGTCTAGCTAGACCTGAAGATCGGATACTTGCCGATCGCTACTATGCAGAAATGCTGACCTATCGACAACAGCAACAGGAAGCTCAAGCACAGGCTAATGCCTTTAATCGAGCGAAGACAACTGCTCAAAATCAATTAAATGCTCTGCAAACGGAACAAGCGGCGGCTTCGCAAGCTTTAAACGATCTAAATAATAAGCTAGCGGAAACTCAAGCTGAGCGTGAGGCGAAGGAGCAGGAATTGGCAGTAATTCAAGTTCGCTTAGATGGCATTACCCGTATTCGTGAGCAAACGGAACAAACTTTCTATCAATTAGTAACCTTAGAAAATCTGAATCTTGGACAGGCTCAGCTAGAGCAGGAAATTGCTCAACTGCGTCAAGGTGAAATCGATCAAGCGGTTAGCGATCGCTTAGAGCGTGAGGCGTTAGAGGTTGAGCGCAAACGTGCTGAGACTCAAACTAAAATCGAGCAGTTGAAACAATTACAAGCTGAAGAAGAGCTACGTCAGTCCTTAAATACTGCGCGTACTACCTTGGGCTTAGCAACCCTTGACTCGCCCGACAATCCTGCTCAGTTAGATGTTTTGCTGGCGGGTCTATTGACTAGCCTGAAAGATTTGGGTACGCAGCAGCCCGATCTCCCTGCTGATGTTAAGGCAGTCTTAGCAGAAACTCGTGGCGATATCTATTTAGCCTTGCAAGGGAAGTCTGCGGAAACAATTCAAGATAGTTTGCTCGGTGCGATGGCGGTGTTGATCGGTCAAGTCGATCAATATAAGAACGAAATCAATCGCATTGATTTGGAAGATCAGTTAGATAGCCAGTTGTTGCAACAAGCCCAGCAAGATTTGCAAGGTTCTTCACAGCAGTTGTTGAAGGAGTTGGAACGTAGTAAAGAATTAGGGGCTGAAGGGGAGGTTATTAATCCTCTGTATGTTGAGACTCTGACTAGGATCGCTTATGCACAACAAGCTGTAGATATTTCTGAAGATTTGGCGGCTCAGGGTCAAGAGATGCTAGATCAGATTATTAAGCAGCGTATCGCTGAGCGCAAAGCGAGAAAGAAATCTTTCTGGAATAAAGTTTTAGGCATTATCTCAAATGTGATTGGTATTTTGGCAACGGTACTAAGCATTATGAGTTTCGCTTTTCCTCCATTAGCTCCATTTGCGATTGGTTTAACTGCCGCAAGTGCTGGTATCAGCGCCATCCAAGCTGCAATGAATGGAGATTGGATGGGCGCGATTTTCCAAGGTGTGATGGGGGCGTTAAGTGCCGTCACCGCAGGGATATCGAACGCTCTTGGACAAAGCGCTATGGCTGTAAGGGTAATGCAAGGATTACAAGCGGCGGCTTCAGGTGCTTTCGCTAGTGCCAGATCGCTAATGTCTGGTGATAGTATTATGGGATTCTTGCAAATTCTTGGCAGTGTTGCAGGAATGGCAGCAGCAGGGATGAGTACTTTCATTAATCAATGTAGTGAGACTCTTCAAAAGGTGATGCTGTCAATCGTACAAAGTTTACAGAAAGCCCCACAACTAATCTATAGTGGCATCCAGTCTATCCAAAATGGGGATTGGTTGAATGCGATCGGCAATATTTTTAATGCTGCGCTCTCAATCGGTCAAAGTTTCGCTGGTAATTTCAATGACGCTCTAGCTGAAGTTTTGCATCGGGTTGATCAGGTTGGTAATACAGCTTTGACATTGGCTGGAGCAATTAAGAATGGTGGGATTGAAAGTTGGTTGTCTGGCATCAATGGTATTTTAAATATTTGGAAAGATGATTTCATGAGTCTAGTTGAAAATATTTCAGGGAAGCAAGATTGTTCTCTTACTCAAAAGAATGAGATTCTCCAAGATGATGAAGGAGATCTTTATTTGATTCAATTCGATGAAGACTTAGATGAATTTTTAAGTGACGTTGCTTCTGAAAGTCCAGACAACTATCAACAGGATAATATAACGTCAAGTACGACTAGACCGACAGCTACGACTAGACCGACAGCATTGGGTATAGTACGCATTCAGCCTATACAGATCTGCGACGACGGTGGGCAAAATTGCGCGCCTATGAACCTAGCGCTTATCGAAAACGCAATGGATAAAGTTTGGAGTCAAGCAAATATTGATATTGAGATGCTACCTCCAGAGACTCTAAATTCAAGCAGATTAAGAGATATAGAGGCTCAACACCCAGAAGAGATAAATCAACTCTTTCAAGAGCAGGCTAATGAAGACAGCAACACAGTATATATGTATGTTGTCGGAAAGTTAGAGGAGATGAAGCAGGGTCATGTCAATATTCTCAATGGCAAAGCAAAAATGTTATCTAACAAGATGATAATTTCAGAAATTAGAAAAGCAGATACTCCTCCTCATGAATTAGGACATAACTTCGGTCTCACTCATAAAGATAATGGCGCAGGATCTCAGTTTCCTCTAAATTTAATGACAGAAGGCGATAAAAGACGAAAAGCTGAAACCACTGTTGATATCTATCCAGATGGAGCCAGAGTTGGTCAACTTACTCAAGAGCAAATAGAAATAGCAAGAGGAAGAAATATAGTAGAGATAGTTTTCAAGTCACCTTATAGGAATAATACAAGTCAAAATGCATTGCCATAATATAGTAATCCGAATTTAACCGCGATCACCTATCCCAATCATACATAGACACTTCACGTATCATGTCTTACAGCCACCGACTCGCTACAAAAACAGATATCAGCGCGATCGCGCAAATGCTCAAAATGTTTTACCAAGAATAGACAAGGATTAATAAAACATGACTTTAAATATCTATTATTCTCTTGCATTAGCAATTTTATTTATTTCTTATTTCAAAAAATCATGGAAACCAATCAAACTATTCTTCAATTAATTAATGACTCTCACTCTCTTCTACAATCAAGCCTCGATAAAGGTTGGAAAGAATTTCAAGAAACAGAAACTTTTGCTATCGCAAATCAATTATCTCAACAGATCGATTGGTGGTATAGCAGCAAATATTACGGTATTCTCCCTAATCCTACTCATTGGTATGCCAGTCAATTATCAGGTAAATATTTCTTGATTGAAATTGGCAAATTAGGGGTTTATTTTGACACAGTATTCCCAGGGAATTTTCTCCAATCAGAAGAATTTGTCCGAGATGATGGATTAGATGTGAGGAGATTTCAAACGAAAGTGTTCTATCAAACAGAACCTGTCTGTATTTTTCAGTTGGAGTACATCCATACCCACGAAAAATTTTACTTTACCTATCCGCCACAATTAACAATCTTTGAATTGTAGATATTTGAAATGAATACTAATCGCATATTCCAATCACTATCCAAAACCTAAACAATTCCTCCGAATAACATATGTCTTATAGCCATCGTATCGCCACAAACAAAGATATCAACGAGATCGCACCAATGCTCAAAACTGTTTATCAAGAATGGGCAGAACTCGATCGCGCAGTCACCTTAAAACCCGACCTTGATATCGAAACCCACATTGCTAGCCTCCTCGCGAAACCCCATACCTACTGCATCCTGCTAGAAGACAGCGAAACCGATCGCCAAATAATTGGTTGCCTAATTACCCAATACTATGACGAAAGCTGTCCATCGATACTTACAGAATACGAAGTCCAACAACACGAAAATACCCGTGTCTTTATACCGCGTCGAGTTTGTACAGTCCTCGGACTATATATCGACCCAGCCTATCGCGATCGCCCAGCCGCAATTCAACACCTCATCGATGCAGGGCTAGAACAAACCGATCGCATTGGCGTAAATGCGATCGACCTCGGCGTACTCGCCAACCTCACCGCCTTTCATAAACTGCTCGAACGTAACGGCTTCCGTCAAGCCACCGTGCAGTACACCATGCCTAGAGAAATAGAAGGCGATCGCGAACTAGTTTCTCTTCATGAGCCAACCTTCTCGAATAGTGATGGCATCCCAATACCTCTCTTCGATCCGAAAACTAACCAGCAAATTAAAAATCCTGCTGGCGAAATCGTCTTCTTATATCCCCTCCAAGATGAAACAGGAAATATTCTGCATTCCTCGCAGGGTAGAGCCATTTATCCCATGCCCGTTAACGATCCTGAGACTCAAGAATGGCTATTTCAACCAGATGGAAAACTAGCTCTTTGTCCAGTTGTCCGCGATCGCCATGGGCAAGTTGTCGAACAAAATGGCATACCACAGTTCTACCTTCCTGATTACCAACTAATCAACGGAAAACCACAACTTAAAACCAACTCCGACGGTAGTTATGTTTTTAAGCATTCATAAACTCAATCTAGCAAATTCTTATAGATTTTACCAAAGGAAATCCGATGACTAACCCAAAACTTTACTCCAGCCGTCTTGCCAACCTTGATGATGCTAGTGCGATCGCCCCACTATGGCAAGCCTTTGCCAGCGAACGCGCCAAGCAAGATCCATCAATGATTGTCACTCCTGACTTTGACTTCACAAAATATATTACCCATCTCATTGAGAAGCCACTTTTCTATGGATGGTTACTTGAGCATTCCGAATCAGAGCAATCAGCCAAAAAGATTGTTGGCTGTATGTTTGTCCATTTTTATGATGAAGCTCCACCAGCCAGTATTCCTGTAGAACTCTTAACCGAACACAAACTATATAACCTGTTTGTACCGCGTCGAGTTGGCTCCGTTCTAGGCTTATATGTTCAGCCAGGACATCGCCATGATTATGCGATCGCCTTGGTTGCTAATGCAGGGATTCAACAAGCCGAAGAAAAACAAGTCTCAGATATCGACATTCTTGTTTCTAGTGATCAAACAGGTGTACAGGCTCTATTAGAACGTGTAGGATTTACCCAAGCTGCTGTGCAATATACCAAACACTATACACTCGACCCCGATGCTAATCTCCCCAGCCTGCATCCTCCTCGTCCCGATCTTCCTCCATTTGAAATTCCCGAATCTCAACCAGCAGCGCTGCCCCTAAAGGATTTCAAAACCAATGAACTTGTCCGCGATCGCAATGGTGAAGTTGTATTTCTCATGCCTGTAAAAGATGAATCTGGAAAGATTTTGACGACATCCAAGGGATTACCGATTTATCCTTTGCCAATTCGCGATCCGCAAACAGAAGATTGGGTATTTGATATTTCTGGACAGATTTTGACCTGTCCTGTATTGCTAGAAAAAGATGATCAAGTGGTTGAACAAGACGGGATGCCTCAATATATTCAGCCCAAATATCATTCTTTAAATGGGAAATTGCAACTTTTACAAGACCGTGAAAACAACTATGTATTCCAGAGTGTAGAACGCGATCGTGAAGGCAATATTTTGCGATCGCCAACAGGTCAGGTTATCTTCCATTAAATACTGGTGTTATAAAACTCGGCACGAGTCAGTTTATCCGTGAAGGAAGTAAAGCCCCATAATGATAGCAACTCCTGCATGGAAATCGGTCGATGATATAGCCCGATCGCCATAACTGGAGTCTTATTCGGTAGTGTGTTCCATTTGGTAGAAGATTCGCCAATTCAAGGATGAAATGCAACGGTATCTGATGAAGCAAAGAATACTTCGTAAGGAGTACGATAGTCAAGTGATTTTCTAGGTCTGTGATTGATCAAATTCA
>NZ_ALWB01000074.1 GCF_000332215.1 Pseudanabaena biceps PCC 7429 | reverse complement strand
AAGGCTTTTACTTTTGGGCTTTTAAAATTTGCCAGCTTAACCCGAACTGACGTTAATAAAGCCGAAAATGGCGTAGCCATTTTCAGCTTTGTTATTAGTTAGGAAGGAAATAAGCGCTTTTTTACTGATAGTCAAGCAGCTCAATAGTGTATTGTTAACTAACTTAAAATGATTTAGGATAAACGACTCAGAAAGCCTCGTCTTATTCAAACTGTATTTTGTGGATATTGAAATAATGGCAAAAGTAATAGCAACAGTAAATATGAAGGGTGGAGTCGGTAAAACCACCTTAACTGTCAATATTGCCACCTGCTTGGCTAAAATTCATCGCAAAAAGGTTTTAGTCGTCGATTTAGATACACAAATCAGCGCTACCCTAAGCATGATTTCACCCGCAGAGTTTGCCAAGTGCCGCAAAGAAAATCGCACATTGCGGAGTTTGGTCAGTCAGGCGATCTCTCACTATGGCGTGCAGATTAACGATCCTGAGGAAAAGATCTACCAAATCAAAGATTTAGTAATTCCTCATGTCTGCAAAGTTCAAGGGCTCGATCTATTAGTGGGCGATATCGATCTGTACGATGAGTTTCTGGTTTCGGAAATGTTGTATAACCGATCGCTTTTATACGAAGAAAAGCAGACTTTTCAGCAGACTTGGAGCAAGTTCGAGCAGACCCTCATCAAAGGGATTCTTGCCTCGGCAATGAAAAGTTACGATTTTATCATTCTCGATTGCGCCCCAGGATACAACCTCATTACACGCAGCAGCCTTGTTGCCAGCGATTATTACCTCATGCCCGCAAGACCTGAACCTCTGTCTGTAGTGGGTATTCAACTATTAGAAAGACGGATTGAGCGACTGCGTGAAGTTTATCGAGAAGATAATTCAGTTAATATTCAACTTTTAGGTATTGTATTTAGCATGTCAGCAGGGTTTACCCTGAGTCGCTATTACCAAAAAGTGATGGATCGGGTCGCAGCAGATTTCAGTAGCGCCAAAATTTTTAAAACGAAGATTCCTAATGATGTAAATGTTGCTAAGGCTGTAGATAATTTCGTTCCTGCGTCATTAGCTAATCCCAACTCAGGTGGTGCTAAAGCTTTTGCAGAGGTTACCGTAGAGCTTTTGAAGAAGTTAGAAATTTCTCTAGGCAAAAAAGAACAAACCTCAAGATTGAGTTTGGTTGATTTAGAGTAGACATCTCGACACGAGTCTTGCATGTGGAAGTATTATCAAGAATCAAAATTTACTAAAAACTGTTTAAAAATTGTTAAAGATATGCCAGAAAAGCTAGTATCCGATCGCTCTTTATCTTCTATTCAAATAGCTAAACCTTGTCATCACTGTGAAGGTAAAGGCTATGTAGAAATGCGAGACTGCTCTGGTGAAATTCAGCGAGAGGAAACCTGCTCCTTTTGCAATGGTACTGGTAAAACTGAAAATTCTCAGCATAAAATACACTTGATTGCTAGTGATGGTCGTGGCAAGATGTAGTCTCGTTTAAGTCCACGCTTCATGTTAAATTTGCGATGAAAACTTCTTTGTTAGTAGCTTTTTTAGCGATCGCTCTCATCGGCTGTGAACCTCAACCCGTTTCGACTCCACCTACAGTAATGAGTGCGGCTCCGAAGCCCATCAAGTCAGAAAAAGCGATCGCCAAGATAGCATCGATCGAAGAAAAACCTGTATTTGTACTTTCCAGCCATAGCAATCAGCCCGATGAAGTCAATGCCAAACGGGATATGGAACTGTACGTAGATGACAAAATACGTACCCACGGTAGAGGTAAAACTCAAGTTGAATTTAATAATGGGGTAGGATTTCGGATTGGTGGTGATGCAGTTTTGCAAATTCAACCCCAAAATCGTCTCTATCTAACATCAGGGAAAATGATTACTTGGGTCAAACCAGGCTTAAAAGTGCCGACAGAAATCACTACAGCATTTGGAACCGCTGCGATTCGAGGGACGACTGCCTATGTAGAAATACCGAAAGACATTAATCAAGGTGTGAGATTTTTTTCTTGGGAAGGGACAGTAGTAGTTAAGTTACCCAATCAGTCTAAAGAGATTGTTTTACTAACGGGGGAAGAAATTATTGTGAAACCCAATTCTTCCACACCACCTGTAGTTCATCGTTTAGATCTCAAAGAATGGAAAGAAATTTCTAAAACAGGAATTTTGTTACGCAGCTTTAAAACTCCCATACCAACCCAAAGTATCATCGACCGAATTGTCCCAGGACAAGCAAGTCTCGACCAACTATAACCAAAGAGAAGAATGGGACAGCGCTTTGCGCTGTCCCATTCTTCTCTTTGGTTTTTTAGAACTCCAAAACCTATAGCGCACGCTATAGGCAAGGCTTTTATTATTGCTGATATGTACTAAAGCTTACTAAATTAGCTAGCTTACGTAAATAATCATTATCGTAAACAGACTGCGTTACAGGCTTACGATATCTAGCCTGTAGTAAATTCGTAACCATCATCGATCTGGGTCTAGTCCCAGTATCTGGTCAATGTTTACTTCCCTTGCCAGTGCCTTTGATGCATTTTGTGGGTAAACGATGTAATTATTGCTGTCAATACGTTTCAGGATTCTGTATCTAGTTGGTGAGCTTGCCCCTTCAAATAATACGAGTACTTTTTCTCGCGCTTCGTATTGATAACGAGTGATCAGTTTTGGTTTTTCTGGTGCTAATAATGGCGGTTTGTCGTCAGCTTGCGTAAATGTCGGCTTGCTTTCGTAAGCATCAAGATTACTAAGTTCTGAAGCTGTTGTCAGGAGTGCATCCGAGAGGTTTTTAAATAAGATTGCGGCAATTTTAGTAAGCTCGCTCATTAGACACGCTCCAACTGTCTGATAGTAAATCTTTGTGAAACCCATCCATCACCAGCAACGACAAATATTTTTTCATCGCCATTGAGATCGATGTGAAAAACCTCTCCGATTTTTCCGTTCAAGAAACCGTAATTAACGCGAACGCGATCGCCAATTTCCAAAACTCCTGAGCGAGACGATTTAGGTGTCACCAGTGTCACTGACTCATCTGTATTACTTACACTGTCTTGATTTGAAGGCAGTGCTACCTCTTCAGAGGAAAGTGTCCCCAACTCAGACTCATATTGTTTATGTAGTGAAACTTGATGAGGTGTCCCTGAGGTGTCCCTGCAGGTGTCCCTGTGCTCTATCTCTTTTTCTGTTTTATTTTCAATAGAATTAGTGACACTAGTGACACCAGAAACCCAGAAATTTGTCCCGTTAGATTTTTTCTTCACCCATCCAAGCGATCGCAAAACATCGGTAACTCGCATTTGAGAAAATTTATCCTGCTTCGCCAAAGGAATATCTAATAGCCTTTGCAAAATTTCGGCGGTGGTGGTGATATTTCTGGTGAGGCAATGATTAGCGATCGCTTCGTACCATGGTTCCTCTTTTTGATATTCCTTGTTCAATTCTTGGCGAAGCATTTCCTCTTGGGTATTGAGAAACCATGCCTCTTTGTTCAAGTAGCATTGCACTGCGGCTCCCCAAATTGCCTCACGGTTTTCTTTCAGCTTTCGTAGGTCAATCTTTTTGGCAACTGGTACTACCCAGAATCGCCTGCTACCTGTTGAGTCGTTGAGAAAGTCGTCGCGGTTAGTGCTTCCAACGATTACGCAGTGCCTGGGATAAGTTTCAATGTTTTTCCCCCAAGGTCTGCGGTAACTATCATGAGTGCTGGTCAGAAATGCCTTGATCGAGCTTGAGTCTCTTTGGGAGAAAATTCGCTCCAGCTCTCCCCACTCTAAAATCCAATGTGCCGAAAGTCTCATCTTTTCGTTCTGATCGGTGACGTTGGAGCCAAGTCCATCATCAAAAAAGTCCCCAGCCAGAATTTTGAAGAATGAAGATTTACCTACACCCTGCCCCCCTTGCAAAATTAGAGTTGTGTCTACCTTGCATCCTGGTCTCATGGCGCGGGCAACGGCTGAAATCAAGGTCTTTTTTACCATTACGTCATAGATTACCTCGGTTGTGCCGAGGTAAGTGCTGGCGATCGTGTCTAGAATTTCGGTTGATTTGTGGGTTTCATTGCATTTATCTAGATAAGTCTTGAGTGGGTTGTATTCATTTGCTACAGCCATTTTCGCCACACAGTCAATTACAAAATCTTTGCTGGAGCAAATACCATACTTGAGTAGGTCCAAGTATAGGTAGTCAGGTGTGAGTTTTTCACCGTCTAGTTCGACTTCCTTTGACATCGTATTCAGCCTGAGTCGATGTCGCCACATCTTCTCAAGTCGATTATGTATCGCTGTTTTTGCTGTTATCTCTTTGTCTGATGAGTAGCTTTCGATCTGAGAAAGTCTTAGTGTGCCGTCGCCATCAGTCTCAAATCTTTCCCACTCTTTTACCCGCTTGCTTTTGCTCTCAAGTGTGCCGTCGCAATATGGAGAATAATTTTTAAATCCCCATTCGTACCACTCGTAAAAAAGTTCATCACCACAGGGCTTGAGGCAACTACCAACTTCAATAAAAAAATCAAAGTTGTGACAAAGTTTTGGCGGTAATTTTGCCAGAATTTCTAAGGCTCTTTTGCTTTTGTCTGCCTTGTCTAGGATTTCTAGTGTGCTTAGATCTGTATGTTTCATAGCTAAATTAGTGAAAGTTGTCCTGTACGAAGCCCGAATTTTTTATCTTGGGCATGTTGCCGACGATGGCACACGCTGCAAAGTGCGATTAGATTTTGGCGATCGCAGTTTGGTGGATTGTGATCAATGTGGTGAACGGTCAAAGTAAATAGCGCCCATTCACGGCGATCGCGTTTGTATTCTTCAAATACTTGGTGTGGTTCCAAGCATTTCTTCTTGCATTTCTCACAAGTCCAATTGGCTTCCTGCTTGATTTTGAAGGCTATTTCTTCCCAGTCCTTTGGGTATAGCTTGCGGTTCATTGGCATGATTTTTCATCGATGAAAGACAAAAATAGCGATCGCCACTTCACTGGGTAAATTTGCGATCGCGTGAATTAGTTGGCGACGTAGTCTTCTTGAAGAAACTTGAGTACTTTCTCTTCTAGGCAGCTTTCAAAAATTTTCCGAGTCCCGTAAGTTTGAGTCGGATCGTCAACCAGTACGAGGTAATAGCCAAGGATGTAATAAATTTGCAGTTCGCTATGCTCAGATAGAAAGCTCTCAATCTGTGAAATTGTTCGGCGAAATTCTTGTTCTGTGTCAATCATTTTTTTTGATTCGGTAAGGCG
Organism: Pseudanabaena biceps PCC 7429; assembly: GCF_000332215.1. GTDB lineage: Bacteria > Cyanobacteriota > Cyanobacteriia > Pseudanabaenales > Pseudanabaenaceae > Pseudanabaena > Pseudanabaena biceps. The sequence continues at coordinate 18,038 of NZ_ALWB01000074.1, read as the reverse complement.
ATCGCAATTTCACTGGGTAAATTTGCGATCACTTGGTTGAAAAAGAAGTGTCGAAACCATCTCCCGTCTTTGGCTACTAAACTGAATTAGGGCGATATAGGGGTTATAAGCCGAAGCTTGGAGAAACTTTTTTCATGCCCTGCGGCACTGATCGCAATTTCACTGGGTAAATTTGCGATCGCGTTGGTTAAAAGTTCAGGTTGATCGGCGGAACTGTCGATAGGTATTCAGCGTTTACACAAATCGTTTCGAGATGTCCTTGTTTCCGACTAGATTTGTCAAAAACTTCTACATAGGCGATTTGATACGTCGGGTTCTCTGTTAGGTAACCCGTAAATTCTCCGCACTTGTACTGTTTGAAGTGAGGATCGGTTATGTAAACGGTTTGTCTGTGCTTAAGTTGAAGTGTCATCGTTTTTACAGGCTGTATTTCCCATTGCTATAGGTGATCTGAAATCCTTTTTTTCTAGCCCTGTCTACAACGTTTTTCACTACAGAGCGAAAGCTCAGGCATGGCTCTAATTCGCTCTTGGTTTTCGCTCCTGCGCGAAGCGATTGAATTAATTTTTCTACTTCTGTCATGGTTCTCTGGTATTTGTAGAGCGATCGCAATTTCACTCGGTAAATTTGCGATCGCGTGAATTGGTTAAAAAGGGATGCAATTGACGCTGATTCGTAGCCGCCCTAGGCAGATATAAGCGTCGGGATATCCTCTGTTAAAGGAAAAGGCGTGAAAATCAATTCCCCACTCTCTCGGCATGATTGGACTGTATTGGATGCAATAGTCTCCGAAGAAAATCAAGATTCTCATGCTGCAATCTCCGCCTGTTCGTAGCGATTGATGAATGCGATCGCTCTTTCCCAATACTCTCGATCGAGTTTGCCCGATCCGATTTCTTGGATGATGCCTGCTTCCAGTGCGATCGCGCAAAGCGCTGCATCTTTGATTGATTCAACTCTTACGAATTCTTTCGGGTCGGCAATGCCATCGGTGAGCTGTTTAGAGGCTACTCGGTAGTAGCTGAGATGATAGTCAATTGCCATGATTTGATGGGCGTAACCTACTGTTGCCATTTACTTCGCGACCTCCATGAGTTTGAGTTCGATGCGATCGCAAAGCGCTTTGATTAACGAAATCTTTTGAGCGATTGATAGTGAGTCGCAATCATTTAAGATTTTTGGGTCGATCGCGTTCCGATCTTCGTCTCCTTGATACTCGTTGTATACGTCGTCAGCCGTGATTGACATTAGTACAGCCGCTTCTTTGTGATTCAGGGAATCAATTCCCTGTTCGGTCTCTGGACTAAATTGCAAGCTGTAGTAGCCAAGTGGTTTCATAGTTTTTGACATGGTGGGTTAGATGGGTATTGGTGGCGACCGTCTTGGCAGTCGCGTGGGTCTTGGCTGTAGCCTTGGTAATGTCCTAATAGGATTAGGGTGGTGAGCAAAAGTGCTTTCATTTATCCTTCGATAGTGGTTTGTTGGACTTTTACGAAATAGCCCCGTTGGTTGAGGGTGCGGAGTTCTAGGGCGAGTTGCCTGCGGAATTTTCGCTCGTCGGGTTCGGTGAAATGTCCTGTTGCTCTTAGGTCTGAGGTCGTGTAGGTATATCTGCCTCGCGAAACCCAGATTGTCGCGGTAGGATAGTACTTGCCGATCGCTTCGTCCAACTGTCGTTCGGTTGCTTGCATGTCATTACTCCTAGTGGTGTTTGCAAAAAAAAAGAGAAGAGATTGATTGCCTAGCGCCTAACTAGTAATCGATCTCTTCTTCTTTTTTAGTGAACAATTCTTCAAGCTTCGACAAGAAATGTCGATTAGAAAAGCAATGGCGAAGCGCCGCGTCAACAATGACGTTAGGGCGTTTGCGGTGCTTTGCGGCTATTTGTCGCAACTGAAGATCGACATCTTCATCAATACGAGCCTGTAATGCAACTTTGTTTGACATGTGAATATTCAAGATTGAATTTACACTTTCAATAATTACATGAGTGCGTTCAATAATGCAAGCATTTATTCAATGAATTAATGTAATCTTGAATGTAAGCATTTATCTATTGGCGCTATGACACTAGAAGAGCGTGAAAAGCTAGCAGAGTTAATAAAGCAAAAACGAGGCTCAATGAGTAAGTCTGCTTTTGCTAGGCTTCTTGGTGTAACCCATACTGCCGTCACTGGCTGGGAAAACTGTCTATCTGAGCCTGATCATCACAATCTTCTAGCAATTTCGAGAGTCTTAGGAATGAGCCTAGATAATCTGCATGACTGCCTCAAAGGCAATAAAGCTTCTGCTTCGGAGTTTGATAGCTTAGTCGGTAAAATCAAGTCAATGCGTATGAGCTTGAATCAAATTGCTGTCATAGATCACGTTGTCTCTGAGAAACTATTGGCGATCGCTGAGAGTGCAGGTAGGTAAGATTGGCAATTCCCAAAGAGCGTATTGGTCTGTTTATCCTTGGCGGCGCAATCCTTTTAGCTGCTATCTCCAGTAACAAGCAGTTAGACCGGAAATCATTGGACTATCTCCCTGAAGCAACAGGAGTTGTCATATTTAGTTCCGAAGATGAGTCTAAGAAGGCTATCCAAGAAATCAACAGCATTAGAAAAGCTTACGGCAAGCCCCCAATCAACTACAGTTCAAAGGCTTATAACCTTGCCGTTGCTAGAGCGAAGGACATGAATGAGTATCGTTATTACGATCACACCAATCCTAAGACTAAAACTTGTGCTGACACTATGAAGTTCGACTATGGTTTTACAAGTAGTGATTATTTGGCAGAAAATATTAATACTTACGTTAATACAGGTGGTGGTGCAGCACTCTCTGTGCAAACAATGAGTGATTCAATCAAGGGTTGGATGAATAGCAGGGGACATAGATACAACTTGCTTTTTGATATGCACGTCGCTGGTGCTGTTGGATGTGACGGAAACAAGTGTGTTTTTCTTGGTTTGAATGCCGAGAAATTTGGCGAAGGATGCCATACAGCTAAGGAAGGAAACGAATATTGGGATACAGCCAAGCCTCAATCTGGTGAGATAGTTCGATAAACAAAAGTGCAGGTTAGGCAACCATGACAGCAATGTACATATCGTTGGTTATTTTCTCTATTGGACTGTGGTGGGCTATTAAGTACAACCAAAATAAGCAAAGAACAGTCAATCCACCGAAGCCCAAATATCCAACGATTGAAGACATCAGGCGTAAATACCCAAAACGGTTATCACAAGAGGAGTTACGGAGACAGGCAACAGCAAAAAACGACGCTGATGCCAAGCGTAGACAGGAAATTATTGATCGGAATGCTAGGGAAGCGCGATCGGCAAAGGAGGCATTGCGAGACAGACAAGAGGATCATCAACGCAAAGTAGATGCGATGAGAGCTGAAAAGGCAGCCAAGCGCGATATATCAGTCAAAAGCTTTAGGACATTACTTAAGATGGTCAACGGTCAAGATGCCGTTGCACGCAGATTGATCGAAGGAAACTTGAAACTATTCCCAGATAAATCACCTGACTGGGCATGTGATAAGGCAATTGCAGACCTAGAACGAGATAGACGGATTTAATTTTGCTACCCTCACCAATGAGGACACCAACAAGAAAGGCGATCGCTAATTTAGCGATCGCCTTTCTTGTTGGTAATGTAGTTTTGCGCCCATGAGATCAGTTGCTCATCACTTGGCTTTGGACTACTGAATCTTGCCTGTATAGCCAATATCTCATTGTGTTCTCGCAATGAGATACGTCCCTTGCCTAAAAGGTAAACCCGTCTCTCTAGAAGTTTCTTCTTAGTTTTTCTCATCCTGAAATTATAAAAGGCGATCGCTAAATTAGCGATCGCCTTTATTGTTGACGAGGCGCGAAGCGCCGCCTATCTCTCGCAAGTATTACGAATCAAGGATTTGATATCCTTAAGCGCCTCGGACATATACTCAAACTTCGTGTTGATAGTCTCCTTAAGTGCCTCTTGATTTGCCCTTGACGCATTCATTTTCTGCTCAAGTGACTCATTATTTGCCAAATTCACTTGATGTATAGCATCCAATCGCGTGTAAATCTGTTGATCGGTTGATTCTAGGTCGTCAAGTCGCTCGTCGAACCTGCCTAGCTTTTCCTCAATAATGTCACGCTCAGATCGAGCGATAAACCTGCGAATTGCGCCAAATAATTTGTCAATCATAGTGACCCCGTATAGCCAAAAATCGATATTGTCGCCTGCGTAAAGTACTTCGGAAAAGCAACCCTTAACCTATAACTGCCAAAGTCCTGCAACTGCCATAACAGCGAAACATTTAGCTTCATATACAGGCTGTCCAAATCAGTATCAACACCACCAGCATCAATAACCTGTGTAGCTCGACCTGCATAAGTCCAAGTATCTTTTGCCGTCGAGCTGGTAACTCTAACCCTCAGAAGGCGATCGGATAGGGTATCTGTATCAAACACAGGGATAGGTAGTCCAAGCCCCCGAATGTAATCACTCGTAAAGCTTTGGACGTACCTAAGCGACCAATTACTGGGATTAGACAAATCCATCTATCTAGGTACTCGTCGCAATCCTTCTGAAGCAGAGGTACAGACAACGCCGTCAATTGTCAGTCCGTCGGCGGCATGAATCGCCGCACTGATCGCAGTCTGACCTGCGGTAGGAATAACTAGATCACGAGATTTCTTACCATCTTTCGACTTAGCTTTTAAGCGCCGAAAGCTACCAGATTCAAGCAATGCGGGAATAGGTGTAACCACGCCAGCGGTTTTCGTGAAGTCAGCTTCAGCCGCAGTAAAGCCGCTACTGGCAACTTCAGCCACGTTTTGATAAGCCTGCAAATTTCCCCGAACAATGAAATCAACAGACGTAGTACCAGTCCCAAGAGTAAGCAGAACAAAACTTGTAGCCATTTTTTAATCCTAATAAATTTTCAAATTGACGATAGATTCACTCTAAGCGTGGCCAAATTACTGAAGTTTTGAGAAAGTGCGAATCGAAACAGACTTAATTACCTTCGAGTTGAAGCTCTTGTCAACTAATGCATTTTGGTTTGCTAGTTTGTCAGCACTAATCAGACATCTGCCACGCTTGCCACCCGCCAGTCCAAGTGTCAACTGGAAAATAATGCCATTCTGCAAAAGCTCCTTATGGCTTGCTACATAAGTACCTGTCACAAAATCTGCCGATGTTGTGGTTTCAAACCCTAGGTCACTAGCGATCTCTGAATATGAATCAGGCAGTTTAAGGAAAAATTCCTTCGAGCCAACTGTACCCTTATAAGTTTTAAGCGCCATAGTTTTTCTCAATCAATGTGAGCCAAGCATACCAACAGTTTCCAGCTTTTATATACAGTGCTTAGCCCTAGGACTCTATACAGTCACAAGTGATCTACTGTGTATTAAACGGGACGTTATTAGCAATAATCCTGTCCTCAATACCAGCTTGTTTATACTCAGCCTTCCAAAAATACACAGTCCCCCACCTGCCCCGAAAAGGCAGGGTTACAACTTCGCCGAATATCTCAGCCGTTGGCGGTGTCTCTGGGCGATTGACATCACCAACGCCCACATATTGCTCGTCATAGGTGTAGTCTTGGATGCTTAAAACTTTCGTAACTAGATCTGTAAACACGTCTTTATCGGTATCAATAGCAAGCCTATATCCTTTCTCTAAATCTCGATAGGTATAAGTTTTTTCTCTTGAAACTAACCAAGACACACTACCAAATGTGTCTAATACTTTCTCCCTAATTTGATTTAGATCGTCTCTAGTCTGTGGAATTTTATCCCCAAGCAATCTGAAGCTAATTTCCTTGACCAATTTAGTGCTTCTGATTGGCAGATCGTCTGGGTTGACTTCAATCTCTCTAAACTTCAGGCAAATCTGTGGCTTAAACCTAACCTTTTCCCCAAACTGCTCTATAGGCACTCCGTAAACTTTAGCCAAGTCACTCAAATCAAGACCTTTAACACGGGTAAAAAGTCTATCTTTCGCAAGGATAGCAACGCCGCCATCATCCTCACTCATCAACATTGTTTCCGCAAAATATTCCTTCTGAGATTGCAGAGCCAAACTGTCATCATTTTGTTTGTCAAAATAAGCATTCACCTCAAAATTGTGAAGCTTCACAAAAGCCTCTTGCCAAGTAACTGTAGTCTTCTCAATTACAGCTTGAGCATTGATGATCGCCACGTCATCAGCATCAATATTATCGACAGGCGATGGTAGGTCAATCGTCTCATCGGAAGGGATTAGAGTTGGGTCGTCGGTTGGCATTTATTTTGATTTGTTTAACGTCTAAAATTGTATAAATCGAACGCTTCTTAGCCTTAGTAGAAATCTGAGTATATAGGTTCTTTCTTACCATGCTATCAGCATTCGCAAGCTGTGCAAGTTTCCCAAATTCAGTAGTGATTTTCTGAACATTTCGAGTCACTGTGAGAACTTCCTTAGTGACATTTGTTAAGTTCTTAATAGAACTTCCAACGCTGCCTACAGTGCTGGTTAACTCATCAGCAGTCTCGCTATCAATCGGATCGTTCGCCGCTTTCGTTGCTGCAACTTTTGGATAACTATTCTTAGAAATCAATCCATTTACCAGCATCGCATTAGCAAGATTTCCCACCTGTATACCAGTCTGTTGATTGATTTTCCCATTCTTATTAAGTAAGTTTTCTGTTCTATTCACTCCGTTAGTTACAGAGCGAATAATCCTGTTTGACACTGCCCATCCGTTACTCAAATTTGTATAGTTTTCTACTCCAATAATGTTAATAAAGAATGCTTCAATATTCTGCCCAAAAACTCTTGATGCAGTGGTAGCGCTCCCATTCGATGCAACAAATCTCAGCGGAGTAAATTGAATCGCAGCATCCACAAGACCCGCCGCAGTTCTACCTAAATCAGCCGAAAGCATTAGAGCATTATGGATATTTAAAGCAGTGTTAACTACTCCCATCGCTCTATCTACAAACTGATTATCGAGTACTCCTAAAATCTTTTCAAAATTACTTGTAGCCGCAGTTATGAACGTGCTTAAGCCAGTATTTACAGCCGAAAGAGCAGTATTTAAAGCCCCTGTTTTTTCGTTAACGTTTTGATTGATCGGATCTTTGATTCTGCCCTCAAAACCTTGGGTACATGAGGGAGTATTCAACGTCTCGCATACGTTCGCTTTCTGTACAGAGGGTTTTGTCTGCTCGTTTATTTGGTCGTTTAGACCTTTTATGTAAGCGATACCCGCGCCTAAAACTGTAATGCCAGCAAGGATACTAAGAATATTTGCCCTGATGTCATCATCGGGGTTTGATGGCTTTTGATCGGGTGGTTTATCCGTTGGCTTCTCTAGTGGTGGCGTAGGCTCTTTGATTGGCGATCGCGCTGGAGGATCTTGTATAGGCGATCCGACTGGAGGACTTAAAGGCGGCGATTTAGGGTCTTTTGGTGGCAATAAATCACTAGGTGCTTTATTAGAAAATGGTGCAACAGGAGCAAATCCACCTACACCAGCATCCCCAAAAGTAGAGGATGGTGTAGGTGGTAATAATTTTTTACCCCTTTCTTCTGGTGTCTCTCCGTTTGTTCCTGTATACCCGCCTATATTTTCTTTTTTTACTGGATTGGGATTGGGTAGATCCCCGTAGCTGTCGGGCGAGCCGTCAACCGTTTCTATATAGTCGATTTTGGCGGTAAACAACGGATTAGTTACAAGGTTATATCGATAGGTTGTTCCGCTTGTTTTGCTAACAATGTTTACACCAGCATTTGGTGATGTTGTTTTTGTCTCCAAACCGTTTATCTTGCCAGAGATGCTCGCTGACCCAGAAAGCCAGTAAGACCCATCGGGAAAGAATACCGAGTAGTGGACGCGATATGCTGCACCGTCACCTTGTCCCCCTGTAAATGGTAAAGAGTAGGGATCTTGACTTGTTTTTGTAGCCGCCGCACCTGTATTAAAATTCTGCACTGCTATCGACTCATTGGCTTCACCAGCCGGCCCCGCAAAGCCGAAAAATGCACCAAAAAAAGCGGCTACAGGCAGCAGTAAACTAGCCGCGCTACTTGCTATTACACCTAAAGGGCTTGCAGCAGGTGGAGCTACATAAGGCGGTGGAGTATTCAACGGCACAGTCGGGGGACGGTTAAGCATCCCCTGACCGCTTGGTTGCAATGTGTTGTACTTGTATTGATAAGCCATTGTCCCCGCCTTGCTTCTCTGTGTAAATTATTTAAGAGCCGTTGGAATAGGTGCACTATTTAGCGCTGCAACCGTTTTCCAAGCTGGTAGAGACAATCCCACTGTCGTCGGATCTTCCTTAAACACACACACACATTGAACATTTTGAGTGTTGTCGCTATCAACACCATTGCCAAACTGCACTCTATTCTCAGCAGGATTACCAGCGACTCTTACAAATTTTTCTGTAGGATTATTTACCCGTAAAACCTCTGTACCCCAAGCAACTACTTGCTCTACGGTCGTACAAGCGCGATCGCCTGTGGGTAAATCTGATGTGCTAAAAGCTGTCATAAAACAAGTCCCATAACTAGATTGATTGTCTAATTATAGGGCTTATATAGAGTCTAAGAATCTCAATTATGCGTACTAAATCGCCAAATTACGCTAACAGACTAGCTTCTAGGTGTCTAGATGTAACCATTATCGTAAGCTAAGAGATTTTAAATGAATTAGTAAGCTTAAGCCGATCTCGAAACATAGGTTGCATCTTTTCCCCCACATTGAAAGGTTAAATTTTTACTGTTGCTTTGCGTAGCTAGTAAAACCTATGATGAAATCTATATGAACTCTAAAATGAGGGTAAATTTTCTATGACTACTATCCGTGAAGTAACAGGCGATCCTAACGAATTTTGGAGCGAGTTAAGCTGGTCAGATTTGACCAGTGCTGAGCAAAATCTCTGGGCTCAATTAGGTTGGAACGAAGAAAATTGGGAGGAAGAAGTAGATTTTCCTGAGTGGGATGACCTTTCTAGTGAAGATCAAAAACTTTGGGGTATCTTGGGTTGGACGCAATCTAGTTGGGAAGGAGAGGACGATATTCCTGAATCAGCCGAAAAACTATGGGAAGACCTCAGTAGTGAAGAAAAAGCTGCTGCTACTGAACTTGGATATACCCAAGATAAATGGGACGACGAAGAAATCTAGACTGAGATAAACAAGTAATACCAATTCACTGAAGTGTTGTCTCACTTCAGTGAATTACAAAACAAACCCAGTAAGGTTATACCAATTCCAAAAATGGCAACGTCATTTTTGGAATTGGTATAACCTAAGAAACATAGTCAGGGCTTGGCTTTGAGCTTGTTTCTTAGGGTGTCCACATAATTTTCAAAAATTAGATCGCAAATCTACCCATTCCACGTTATAATAACAAAGCCTTTCGGGGGTGTGGCGGAATGGTAGACGCTACGGACTTAAAATCCGTTGACCGTAAGGTCGTAAGGGTTCAAGTCCCTTCACCCCCATTTCAGTTTAACAAGGGAGGAGTGCTTTGCACTCCTCCCTTGTTTTTGTGATATCGCTACAATAGCGAAGTAACTAGTCATAATTTGAGTAAATCTATGTCGATTCAAGTTTATGGTATTCCTAATTGCGGTACATGCAAAAAGGCGATCGCTTGGTTAGAAGGTCAAGGTATTGCCTATGTATTTATCAATACCAAAGACTATCCTCCCACTCGGACCACGATCGCTGAATGGGTAAATGCCTTAGGTGAAAGATCGATGCGAAACACCTCAGGGCAATCCTATCGATCGCTTGGTGCTGAAAAAGAAACTTGGTCGCATATTCAATGGATTGAAGCCTATGCTAAAGATTCGATGTTGTTGAAGCGTCCTTTATTTGTGAAAGATGGCAAAGCGATCGCGATCGGCTTTAGAAATCCTGAGGAAATCAAACAGAAACTAGTCTAAGTAACAGAGAGGACTTTTCTGATCCCATTCCTCTCTCATTCCTCAGAGTGATAGAAATCATGAGACAACTTAAAGTATATTGATAATATAGTTAACTGTCTAAGAGGTTAATCTCCTATGAATCAACGATTAAAGCGATGGGAATCCCCGCGCAAAGAAGGTAGAAATGATAAAGGCAAAGGCGGCTCTGCTCGTCAACGTCAAAAACAAAAACAATTCCGAATGCTCCGCAAAAAATTAAAGGAAGGAATCAATCCACAAACAAAAAGAGATGGCGCTAACGCCATCTCTTTTTGTTTGCAACTCCAAAAGTTAGTGCAAAGTACTAACTTTTAATTTTTTTAATGCGTAACAACAGGAACCTGTTGGGCAAAGTTGGCATCGCCAACCTCGTGAAAATCAGTCTCACCAAAAATTGCCGTTTCAAACTTGTAATGCTTGAATTCTAGGATATTGCCAGAATTATCCGCCAAAAAAAAAGTTCGATGCTCTAAAGGAGTATCCACAAAGCGAACTTTCGGTTTCTGATAAAACTTCAGACGCTTATCATGGACTTTTTCTAACAAAGCCATCCAATTATTTTCCGAATAAAACACTAATCCAAAATGGCGCGGATAAATACCACGCTGAGACTCAAGGTTCTCATGAGTAACATGGGCAACCAGCTGGTGACCGTACAAACTCATGATCAGCGAGTCACTTGACTCGCGTCCTGCCAGACAACCCAACCCATCAATATAAAAAGCTTTAGTGCTTGGAATATCTTTGACTGGAAATGCGAGATGAAAGAGGATCTTGGTCATGTTGCCGTATTTTCTAGCATAAGTTTGGTGCGCTTGAGCTTATCAGGAACTGCAATGGGATATTTTCCTGTAAAACAAGCCGTGCAAAAATGCGTGGTATCAATTTGTGTCGCTTTTAACATTGCATCATGACTGAGATACGCAAGCGTATCTACCTCAATCTGTTTGGCGATCGCCTCAACAGAGTTATGTGAAGCGATCAAATGGTCTTGCGAGTCCGTATCAATACCATAAAAGCAAGGATGAGTGACGGGAGGAGAAGAAATACGCATATGTACTTCAGTCGCCCCAGCCTCACGTAATGCTCTTACTATTTTACGACTCGTCGTTCCTCTTACGATCGAATCATCGATCACAATTATCCGTTTATTCTTCAAAACATCCTTAAGGGTGTTCAGCTTCATTCTGATGCCAGATTCGCGCATCGCCTGAGTTGGTTGAATAAACGTACGCCCTACATATCGATTTTTAATCAAACCTTCTGCGTAAGGAATCCCTGACTCACGGGAAAAACCGATCGCCGCAGGAATACCAGAATCAGGTACACCAATGACAATATCAGCATCAACTAAATTCTCTTTAGCCAGTTGAGCGCCAATTCTCATTCTGTAAGTGTAGAGACTTTCATCATGCATAACGCTATCGGGTCGTGCAAAATAAATCATTTCAAAAACACAGAGTTTTGGTTTTGATTCTTCCCATTGTAGAGATTGGATCCCATTTTCCATCGTGATGATAACTAATTCTCCAGGGAGAACCTCACGCACATACTCTGCACCAATAATATCTAGCCCACAGGTCTCTGAAGATAACACATAGGAACCTTCAGCCGTCTTGCCAATCACGAGGGGGCGGATCCCATAGGCATCGCGAGCACCTGCGATCGCATTAGGCATCGCCATCACCAAACTAAATGCACCGTGACAGCGATTTAATGCGGTTTCGATCGCCGCTTGCCAAGTTTTACCATCAGCGACTGCTTCAGAAACCGCAAAAGCAATTCCTTCTGAGTCCGTAGTGGATGCAAGGTCATGACCTTGTGCCGATAGCTCGCCACGCAACTCAGTAGCATTTACCAAGTTGCCGTTATGGGCTAATGCAAAATCTCCCAATCGAGTATTCACAATAATTGGCTGAGCATTACAGACCTTACTGGAGCCAGTAGTTGAATAGCGATTATGACCAATTGCCAAAGATCCTTTCAGTTCTGACAAGATTGATTCATTAAAAATCTGAGCAACAAGCCCCATCGCTTTATGGGTATGGGTATTGCCAAGAGCGTCATATACAGTGATACCTGCGGACTCTTGACCACGATGTTGCAATGCATATAGTCCAAAATATACGAGCTTAGCAACATCCCCCTGCGATGCTAGTACTCCAAAAACGCCGCAAGCCTCTTGGGGCTTGTCAGTTTCAATATCATCATCACTATCAGCCTCTAGATCATCAGCATCAAGATCTCTAGGATTTATAAGGTCTTTAGGCATCTCATCAACAAAAACAGAGTGGTCAGAATAGTCTGGCAACATAGCAGTTATACGCAATACATTTAGGTTGGGTAGAAGAGAAAAGCCCACCACTAGATCGTACCAGTGTTAAGCATTTCTTAACCAATATCAACCCAGAAAAGCGGGTGAGATAATTTCAATATCTCTTTGCTTTCTAATTGCAAGTAAAATTATTAAAATTTAATATAACTCATTTAGTCTTCTTATAGGTTTGTGGACGGTCTGCCCTGTAAACTTAATTACGAGGTTGTGTAGTACGGCACAACTAGACTTAATTTTGTTTTCTGATTCTGGAAAATTTCTAGAACATAACAAAAGCTTAATAGTTGCAAAATTTAGATAAATTAAGGATTCCTACGCATGGATAATACAATCAGCCTTGAGATTATTGAGGTCGTCGAACAAGCGGCGATCGCATCTTCTCGGTGGATGGGCTTGGGCAAAAAAGACGAAGCCGATGAAGCAGCCGTTGAAGCAATGCGCGAACGCATGAATAAAATTCACATGCGTGGACGTATCGTTATCGGCGAAGGCGAACGCGACGAAGCACCCATGCTCTATATCGGTGAAGAAGTTGGTATTTGTACACAGCCAAATGCAGCTGAATTCTGCACCCTTGAAGAATTACAAGAAATTGACATCGCTGTCGATCCTTGCGAAGGGACAAACCTCGTTGCCTACGGTCAAAACGGCTCGATGGCTGTTTTAGCGATATCTGAGCGTGGCGGCTTGTTCCAAGCACCCGACTTCTATATGGACAAACTAGCTGCGCCTCCTGCGGCAAAGGGGCACGTAGATATCCGCAAAACACCTACCGAAAATCTGAAGATCCTTTCAGAATGTCTTAATCGTTCGATCGAAGAATTAGTCGTTGTGGTGATGGATCGCCCTCGTCATAAAGGTTTGATTTCGGAAATCCGTGCCGCTGGCGCTCGTGTCCGTCTGATCAGCGATGGTGACGTATCTGCGGCTATTTGCTGCGGTTTTGCTGGCACAAATATCCATGCATTGATGGGCATCGGTGCGGCTCCTGAAGGTGTTATTTCTGCTGCGGCCATGCGTTGCTTGGGTGGTCATTTCCAAGGTCGTCTCGTTTACGATCCAGCTGAAGTTAATACTCCTGAGAGCGCCAAGTGGACTCGTGAAGGCAACTTGGCTCGTCTTAAGGAAATGGGTATCGAAGATGGCGATAAGGTCTATGATGCTCACGAATTGGCTTGTGGCAAAGATGTATTATTTGCTGGCTGTGGTATTACTCCAGGCACTTTGATGGAAGGTGTTCGTTTCTTTGGTGGCGGTTGCCGTACTCAGTCTTTGGTCATCTCTACCCAATCGAGGACTGCTCGTTTTGTTGACACCATTCACTTGACTGGTGAAAGCCCCAAAACTATTAACTTACGTTAGTCTCGGGGATGTCTTTATAGACAAGTTTGCTCAGATAAACGAAAGAACGAAAGATTAAATACAAGGGCAATTATATATACAAGGGGCTTAAGCCCCTTGTTTTTTCTGGGTTTTTTCTGGTTAGAATCTATCCATACGTTAAGTATTTTGAAGCAGTAATAAGTACCTACTACAGTGGTAGCTATCTCCTGATAAGCTCTTCCCATAAGATAATTATTTCTAGTCCTAAATTAAGAAACGCATTTACGATATGAATATTGCAGTTGTTGGCTTGAGTCATAAAACGGCGACTGTGGAAGTAAGGGAAAAGTTGAGCATTCCCGAAGATCGCATGGAAGCAGCGATCGCTCAACTGATGAGCTATCCGAATATTGAAGAAGCTGCAATTTTGAGTACCTGTAACCGCTTAGAGTTATATGTGGTTACTAGTGAAGCCGAAGGTGGTATTCGCGAAATCATGCAGTTTCTGGCGGAATTTAGCCAGTTACCTCTACAGTTCCTCCGTCGCTATCTGTTTATTCTGCTCCGTCAAGATGCGGTAACTCACCTAATGCGGGTTGCTTCAGGCTTAGACAGTCTCGTGCTTGGTGAAGGACAAATTCTCGCTCAGGTGAAAAACACCCATCGTCTTGCCCAACAGCATAACGGCGCAGGTCGCATTCTCAACCAACTTTTTAAACAGGCGCTGTCTGCTGGTAAAAGAGTTCGTACCGAGACAGAAATTGGTACGGGTGCAGTATCGATTAGTTCGGCGGCTGTCGAGTTAGCTCAGATTAAGCTACAAAATTTGTCCGATAAACACACCACGATTATTGGTGCTGGCAAAATGTCACGCCTATTGGTCAAACATTTGATCTCGAAAGGAGCGCAAAAAATTGCCATTGTCAATCGATCACGCGATCGCGCGGCGGCGATGCTCAAGGAATTTGAAGCCAGTGAGGCTCAGTTTGACATTCGTCCCCTCGATCAAATGCTAGATTGCGTCGCGATTTCCGATCTGGTATTTACTAGTACCGCATCGACAGAAGTAATTCTCAGTCGCAAAAATCTTGAAGCGATCGCGGTCAATCATACAGGGCTGACCCTCGTAGATATTTCTGTGCCTCGCAATATTAGTTCTGATGTAAACGAGTTGCCCAATACTAGGGCTTATAACGTAGACGACCTTCAAGCGGTGGTAGCCGAAAATCAAGAGAGTCGTCGGCAGATGGCGATGCAAGCAGAGATCCTGTTAGAAGGTTGTGTTGCCGAGTTTGATATGTGGTGGCGATCGCTCGAAACCGTTCCGACGATCAGCAAGCTGCGTCAGAAAATGGAAATTATCCGCGAGCAGGAGATGGAAAAAGCTCTGTCTCGCCTTGGCAATGACTTTGCTGATAAGCATCAAGATGTAATCGAGAGCATGACTCGCGGCATTATCAATAAAATTTTGCACGATCCGATGGTTCAGTTACGCGCCCAGCAGGACATTGAGACGCGCCGTCGAGCAATGCAAATGTTACAGGTACTTTTCGATCTAGATTCGCCATCTAGTCAATTGAAAGAAGGTTAAAAATAAAAAACAATAAAAAAGTCGCCAGCTGGCGACTTTTTTATTGTTTTTTATAAACCCCAAAGATGGCGGCGCTTCCGCCGCCATCTTTGGGGTTTATATCCTAGTAAACTTGGCGATAGCTATAGAAAGAGAGATTTTTTAGAAATTGGGAGAGCGATTAATTAAAACCCAATAAAATCCTAACTGTTCGACAGATTTATAAAATTGTTCGCAATCAACGGGTTTAACGATATAACTATTGACCCCCAGTTTATAGCTTTCGATGACATCGCTCTCATGGGAAGAAGAAGTTAATACTACAATCGGAATCGTTTGCGTACGCGGATCCGATTTAATCTGTTGCAAAACCTCTAATCCACTAATTTTGGGTAGCTTTAGATCTAACAAAATCATTTTCGGATGGTCATTTATTTGTCGAGAGGTATACTTACCTCGACAAAAGACAAAATCCAGTGCTTCCGCACCATCCTGTAGGAGTTTAATTTGATTGCTGATTCTGCCACGACGCAAAGCACGGATTGCTAATTCTGCGTCAGCAGGATTGTCTTCAACTAGCAAAATGAAAACACTTTGATCGGTATATTGATCGGGAAGTAGGTCTATCATTGATTGATATATCGATCGGGGATCGTAAAATAAAAAGAAGCACCTTGCGCGATCGCTGCTTCTGCCCAAATACTACCACCATGTCTTTGAATAATTCTCTGGACGATCGCCAGTCCAATACCCGTACCCTCAAAATCCTGTTCGAGATGCATCCTCTGGAATACACCAAATAACTTATCGGCATATTGCATATCAAACCCAGCGCCATTATCGCGAATGAAATATATACCGCAATCGGTACCAAATTGATAACCAATTTCGATCCGAGCCTTCTCCGTTTTGCCCGTGTATTTGATGGCATTAGAAATCAAATTAGTCCACACTTGCGTTAACAATGAGAAATCAGCCTCGCAGTCGGGCAGATCGGCAATGACTAATTCAATGGATCGTTCTTGAATTATTGCCTCAAAATCCGCTAATACTTTTTGAATCAGACTGTTAACAGCGATCGCACGGCGGGAGAGAGTTTTTCGGCTCAATCGCGATAGATTTAATAGATCGTCAATTAATTCACCCATGCGTTTGGCGTTGTCGCGCACAATTTTTAGGTAGCGACTACCTTCACTATCTAAGACGTTTTGGTAGTCCTCTTGTAAAATCCGCGAAAACCCATCGATCGCTCTCAGCGGTGCGCGGAGATCGTGGGAGACTGAATAACAAAAAGATTCTAATTCCTTATTCGCCGCCTCTAGTTGGACTGTCCGTTGTTTCACCCGCGCTTCAAGGAATTGATTGATTTGAGATAGAGACTCATTAGCCGCCTTCCGCTGTAGCTCAGCCGTTGCCCTTGCTGCAAAAACTCTGAGAATATTTTTAATCTGGTCGATACTGGGTAGCGGTTTAGTATCGAGAATACAAAGATTACCGATCGCATTACCATGAGAGTCTTTCAGTGAAATGCCGATATAACTATCGGCTTGCATGTCAACCAGATCCCTATCTTCAGGAAAAAACTGCTGTAACGAGCCATTACAACAGAACTCGCCATTTTTTAAGGTCAACTCACAGGGAGTATTTAAAAAAAAATAAGTCATGGGGGGGTGGAAATCATCGTTCGCCCAGAACGCCAATGTCCGAAATTGACAATCGTCCACCAACTCAGCCACCGAAGCATACTTCACATTTAAGGCTGTTGCCATATGCTTTACGAGCGCGATAAAGAAATCTTCCCCAGTAACTGCCGCCGTCCCAGCCACTAGATTTTGCAAAGTCATTTCCGATCGTTTAAGGGCAGCTTCTCGTTCTTGCGCTTCCGTAATATCACGCATAAGCGTTGATATATATTCCAATTCGTCGTGGGGTGTGGAGATGCCGAGAATATCTGTGGAAGCTTGGATAATGGCAACTAAGCGATCGCATTCTTTTTCCGCGAGTTTGAGATCGGCAATCTCCGCTTGTAAAGCCCTATTGAGCTCTGACTGCTGCTGGATCAATCGAGACTTTACCAGTGAAATAGCCGCTTGTGTAGAGAGTAAATTGAGCATTTCAACCCGCTGCGGGGTAAAGGCATCGGTGATGAGATTATTTTCTAGAATTACAATAGCGGTAATATTGCCCTGATTTAGTAAAGGCATACATATTAAAGACTTTGGCTGACATTGCCTCATCCAAGGATCATTTTGAAAATCTTCGGTTTGGGGCGCATTATTCAAGATGATAGTTTCTTGGGTGCGTGCTACATAATTAACTATAGAAATAGGAATTGATTGCACCAAAGCCCGTTCTGAGTCAATCGTCCTTATGGCTTCGATCTGCCATCGATTATCTGAAGCGTTGGATGAATCGGGCAATAATAAATATCCTGTTTGCGCTCCTGAAATCTCAACTAAAATATCGATCAATTTTGCATGGAGATCGTGGAGGTCTATCTCGCTAGCGATCGCTTGAGAAGCTCTGAGGACAGTCTCTAGGTCGAGAGCTTTGACATTACTTAAATTGGAGCTTAAACTTTGCAACCTTGGCTGGGCTGCCCGAACGATTGGTTGATTTTCCGAACTTTCCGTAATGTCCTGTTTCCCTAGCATAATCATTCCCATTAATTATTGAACGAGATTCTCAACTAGATTTCTCAATAGATTTTTCAATAGATTTTTCAAAAAATCAGTTAGCTCAGATTTTCCTATGATATATACCAAAACACAAAATGGCTATGCCATTTTGTGTTTTAAGAACTCTTACTGGATTTAATTTTTAAAAATACAAAAACTTAAAAACTGCGGCGCACGCGCAGCGTGCG